>CAZFLB010000072.1:0-11415 GCA_964518945.1 uncultured Acidobacteriota bacterium
ATAAGGATAAGATCATTATTCTCCGGTTGCTTTTCAATATTATGGCGGTGCAAATTACAATGATTACACAGAGAACGATTAGAGCTCCTAGTTCTGCGACAGCGAAAGGCACACGATTTAAATAGGCAAAGATAGATAAAATTTGAGGATAGATTTTTTGAGAGTAGATTGACTCAGTTAAGTTTCGAAACCGGAAAGCTAGAATGGCTAAAATTAGTGAAATCGGAAGTGTGGATGTAAGAATCGCGTTGATTAAAATTTGGTGCCAGGTTTTTTGTCTCATGACAATATCATTTGCCTAGAACAAGAGATTTCAATTGAATGGGTATTTAATCAAATTTATTAGAGAGAAATTATTAGCATCATTGTGATGTTTCTAGAGTAATTCTAAAATATATTGAAGTATCGTGTTAATGGCTCATAGCTGTGTTTGATTTCGTGGTAATTGGTGGTGGCATTGTAGGACTCGCCACTGCAAGAGAGCTTCTGCTTCGTCATCCTGGAAGTTCACTTCTTGTTTTAGAAAAAGAAAGAGAACTCGCATCTCACCAGACGGGACACAACAGTGGTGTGATCCATTCTGGGATCTACTACAACCCTGGATCGTTGAAGGCTAAAATTTGTCGTTCTGGTATAAGCAAGTTGCTTTCATTTTGTGAGGAATGCGGTGTTGACTACGACATGTGTGGGAAAGTTATTGTTGCGACTGATGAAAGTGAGCGGTCTCGTCTTCACACTTTGTTTGACAGGGGTGTTGCGAACGGAGTTCCGGGCCTTCGAATTATTTCTTCGTCGGAACTCAACGAAATTGAACCATATGCAAAAGGCGTTGAAGCAATCCTGTCACCTGAAACAGGCATTATTGATTTTCGTGTTGTAGCGCTAGAGCTAGCGCAATCGGTTAAAGATAAGGGTGGTGTAATTAAAACGAACTCAAAAATATTATCGTTTCAGAATGGCACCGTTTGTACAACGACTGGTGATTTTGAAGCAAGGAATGTCGTTTGTTGCGCTGGGCTACAAGCGGACCGCATTGAAAAGCTCTCCGGCAAAGAATCTGCTTTATTAATTCTCGCTTTTCGTGGGGAGTATTATAAGTTGAAAAGTGAAAGCGAGTATTTGGTCAACAATCTAATTTACCCAGTTCCTGATCCTCAGTTTCCGTTCTTAGGTGTTCACTTTACTCGGCGTATCGATGGTCGAATTGAGGCAGGACCGAATGCTGTTTTAGCGCTGGCTCGTGAAGGGTACCATCGTACTTCTTTTGATTGGCAAGACTGTTCGCAGATGTTTAGGTTCCCTGGTTTTTGGCGGATGGGTTTGAAGCACTGGAAGATGGCGGCAAGGGAATATCATCGTTCATTTTCAAAGCGAGCGTTTGTTCATGATCTTCGACGACTACTTCCAGAAATTACGATTGACGATTTAGAGACCGGAGGAGCTGGGGTTCGTGCGATGGCACTTAGAAGTGGTGGCGAGTTGTTGGACGACTTCTGTATAACGAGGCAAGGGAACGTAGTACATGTTCTTAATGCACCTTCTCCGGCTGCGACAAGTGCACTTTCTATTGCTGAGCATGTTGCAGCAATCCTTGAATGAGTGTGGTGTGTTAGCATCCATCTGTAAAATTTAGGGAGGGTGTGCATGTTGCGCAAAACAATCGTTGTTGTTCTTCTGACTCTAGGCTCCTCGTGGGTCGCATTCACCCAGGAAGTAATTGTCAATGCTTCAGGGTTTGTTGATCCAGTGCTTGGCACGAATATGGGAGATGTCTCAATTTATGTGCGTGATGGACGTATCGTTTCTGTTACTAAGTCATCCGAATTGACGGCACCAAAAAATGTTCCAATTTTAGATCTCTCTGGTCATACGATTCTTCCAGGGCTAATCGACTGCCACGTTCACATCAATGGACGGCCCGGAGATGGAGGGGATACGCACAAGCTACAAGAATCTGTAGCATATGAGGCAATTTACGGTGTGGCTCACGCGAAGATTACACTTGATGCCGGGTTTACTACTATCCGTAACATTGGTGCTGGGAACTATGCTGATGCAGCACTTCGTGACCTGATTAACCTAGGAGTTGTACCCGGACCACGTATGTGGGTCGCGACTCGAGGTCTCGGGGCCACTGGAGGACATGCGGATATCAATGGTTGGAATTCGGATCTTCCCCTACCAGGGTATGCTCAAATCGCTGACGGTGTTGATGAATTACGTAAAGCGGTTAGGGAACAAATAAAACACGGAGCGGACGTAATCAAAGTGACCGCTGGTGGTGGTGTGCTTTCCCAAGGAGATGCTCTTACTGACCAACAGTACTCGTATGAGGAGTTAGTTGCAATAGTTGAGACAGCAGGAATGTTGGGTACGAAAGTGGGTGCCCATGCTCATTCCCCTGCTCCAATGAATGCAGCGATCCGTGCTGGTGTTGCTTCGATTGAGCACGGCACCTTGATTGATGATGAAGGAATTCGGCTTGCAAAAGAACACGGGACATTTATTGTGCCAACCTTGTATACACTTGATTTTATTCTTAATGAGGGGTCTGAAAGCGGTGTTCCTGACTACGCTATTGAGAAAGCGAAGGCTATTGCTCAACAACAACGCGAACGATTAGGCATTGCTTTCCATGCTGGTGTGAAATTTGCGTATGGAACAGACGCCGCGGTTTTCCCTCATGGACTTAATGCTAAGGACTTTGCGATACTAGTGGATGAACTGGATGTCCAACCAATGGAAGCAATACGCATGGCGACTATGAATGCAGCGGAACTCATTGGTGTGGAGGACGAGATTGGGAGTCTCGAGCCAGGTAAATGGGCCGATCTGATTGCTGTTGTTGGAAATCCGTTAGATGACATCAGAGTTCTTGAAGACGTTCGTTTTGTTATGAAAGGTGGCGTCGTAGAGAAGTTTTCTAGCAAAGAGTGAGCATAGTCGGGAGTTATGAGCCCCAGTAAACTGGTTAGTTTGTGAAATCTGTTTTATTGAATATGGGGTACAAGATATAGATTTACTGGTTCGCTAATTTTTCAGAAAACTCACGGAGAATGTTGAGTGTTAAATTGACGGTTTCTAAGTGGGTTCGAAAAGAGCTTACGGCAAATCGGAGTGTAAATCGTTGCTCTACAACTGTAGATGACATGAAAATGCGTCCATCGCGTTGAATGGCACGAACAAGTCTTTGATTGAATTCGTTAGCATCTCCATTCTTAGGGATGTATCTAAAGATAACTACAGACAAATCGGGATACGGACCTACCTCAAAACGGGGCATTTTTGACAGCTCGGAATGGAAGTAGCGCGCGAGAAGCATTTTTTCTTCCAGTGCAGCACGGAAAGGTGCGAGACCATGGATGAGGAGGGGCATCCAGATCCGGAGACCACGGAAGTGTTTAGACAGTTCTGGAGACAGATCAGCTGGAGATAACTCATCCTGAGCTTGCAACGCGTCTTGTAGATAACTTGGAAAATAGTAATGGCTTTTTCTGAGACTTGATCTATCGCGTACCAGTACCATGCCTGAACCGTAAGGGATAAATAAAGTTTTGTGGGGATCCATGGTTACTGACTGTGAGCGTTCTAAACCACGGACGATATCGCGACCGCTTTTACAGAGAAGAAAAAAACCACCATAGGCTGCGTCAATGTGAAGCCATAATTTTTCAGATTCGCAGATGCTCCCAATGTCTTCATTCGGGTCTACCGAGCCAGTATCTGTAGTTCCGGCTGACGAAATGACGAGAAAGGGTAATCGGCTTTTAGCGCGATCCTCACGGATCATAGCTTCAAGCAGTTCGGCTTTCATACGATAGCGATGGTCGTGGGGGACCAATCGTTCGATGCATTCTCCTAGTCCTGCGATTCGAAGTGCTTTGCTTAATGAATGGTGAGCCTGAGCACTTGAATACACAACGGCTCGAGCATAATCTTTACTTTTTAATTCTGCGGCGTCGCGTGCAGCAACAATAGCAATGAGGCCTGCAATACTACCTCCGGCGGCTAGGTTTCCTGCTGTAGTTTCCTTTGGATATCCCACAAGAGTTCTCATCCACTCGAGGATCATATTCTCCATTCTTACAGCGCCAGGACTAGGAAAAAATACGCCGGCATAGCGATTTGTAACTGCAGCCAGGTAATCACCTAGAGCCGAAGCATAAAGTCCTCCTCCCGGAATGTACCCAAGATGGCGTTCTGAGGCAGGATTGAGACCGGGACGATTAATGTCGTAACGGAGGTGGTCTATAAGTTGGGTTATTGTACGTGGCTGTTCTTGGAAAGGCGATTTATACAAGCCAATGCCTTTGTCTGATGTTTCTGTAAATGCAGGCAGTTCGGGAAGTGCTTGAAGAAACTCTTCTGCGTAATTTGTGACGTGATGAAGTAGTTGCTTACGCTCTGTTGTATCGGGATCCAGTTGACGGCTTAATGGCTCGAGATGCTTTAAAGTTTTTAATATTGGATTCATGTTTTTGTTGTTTTTCTGGAGACGACAATGTAGACGAAAAAATTGATTAAGGTTAAGGTTATTGATGCAGGAAGTTGGAATGGAAACGATGTGGCCCACGGTTCCAGAAAGTATTCCCAGTCTAAGGAATAATGAATAATCCAACTAAAAAACCCGAAGAGCATCGAGACGGTGGCGGCTTGTGGTGATGAAATTTTTGAATAAAGACTCATTGTCATTGGAGCCAATATGCATACCATCGGAAGCTCATAGGCGTTCTTTAGTAAGGTGTAAGCATTGTCACCAGACAACGCGATGCAAGCGCTTGCGAAAGTTACAATAAGCACAGCAATACGAGTTAACGCCAATGGTGTCAGCGAGTATCGATTTAGATACATAAGGACATTACGGGACAGAATGCTAGCTGGTGCAAGAATCGCGCTGTCGATTGTTGATAGTACAGCTGAAACTAGAACAACTGTGAAGATTACTGCTGATGCCGGCGAGAAAAGTGCATGGACGAGTGCTGGGAGTATGGCTTCATTTAAATCTCCCGGAAAGATCAGTCGCGCGGAAAGCCCAAGCATTAACGGGATTAAACCGAACAATATGTAAAGGGCTCCAGCTACATAGCACGCGCGGACAGCAATACGTGCCGAGCGCGCTGCAAAAACTCGTTGCATTAGATCCTGTCCTGGAATATTACCTAGAGTGCCGACTGCGAATACCGTAATCCATTCGAACAGAAGTTGTCCAGATTCTATGGGAATGGGGTATTTCATTTCGGAAGGAGTGTCGTTCCAGAGTCGAGTTAATCCAATAGTGGCGCTACCACCACCTAAGTTTGTTAATGTACTTATACCTAGAAAGATGAGGCCAGCTAGCACCAGTCCAATTTGGAATATGTCAGTTACTGTTACAGACCACATCCCACCTAACAATGTATACCCCAATGCAATTAAGGTGACAAACAGCACACCAGTCGTCGTCTCAAAGCCAAAAAATAAATGAAGTATTCCGGAAAGTGCGATTAATTGAGCTGCAATCCAACCAAAATAACTGGGTACTATGATAGTGGCGGAAACGATTTCGGCTTGATGGCCGAAAACCTTTCTGAAAAAATCGCTCACTGTAAGAAGATTCATTTGCCACAACGGTCTAGCAAAGAAAAGGCCTGCTACGATCAAACAAAAACCTGCTCCTAGAGGTTCCAGCGCAGCACGATGAAGGCCACCATGGCGAACTTCATCTGTTGCTGTTAGCAGAGTCCCTGCCCCAAACCATGTTGCTAGAAGTGTTGCAGTACATAATGGGAAGTTAAGTTTACGTGCGGCAACGATGAAATCTTCGGAGTCCTGGATTCGTTTCCAACTGGAAAAAGCGATTGCGTATAGACCAAGTACGTAAATAGAGAGAGTTATTGCTAGGACTGAAGTCAGCTCAGGTGTGAGCGTCACACTTTGCCAAGAGATTCTACTTTATGAAGATCCTCAATTTGTTCGAGCATTGTGCCACTGTCTGGAGAACCCAAAAGACCGCCAAGTAACATGGCAACTGCGCTTGCTGGAAGAGAGACTAAAATTGGTGACAGTCCGATATCAATAATTCCTAAATGAGTGAATACGTAAACAATAGTTCCTGTCAGTAGAGATGCAACTCCGCCTACAAGATTACTTCGTTTCCACCAGAGGCCAGCAATAGTGGGCACAAAAAGACTAGCGCTTAAAAGTCCAATGCCTGCGGTGTAAAAAGCAGAAATAAGTTCGGGTGGGGAGTATGCCCAATATAGAGAGAGTGCTCCGATACCCCACGCTGATCCGATACGAACAAACGCCATTGTTTTCTCTGTAGCTTGTTTACGAAGAAGACCTCCTAGTAAATCGTGCGCAATTGCTGAACTGCAGGCCAGAAGGAGGGCATCTGTAGTAGACATAACGGCGGCGAGAACCGCAGCAACTGCAATGCCCCGGATAAAAGGAGAAAATTCTGATTGGATAACCTGTAGAAAAACTTGATCCGCATCAGCAAGATTCGGGAAATTAATTTTTCCTACGGGAACAATTACAAAGCATGCAACGAGGATTAAGGTGCTGTACGCTAACATCGCTAGATTAAGTGACAGTTTCGCGCTCTTAGCATCTTTTGCGGTGAAAACTCGCATGACGATGTGGGGAATTATGGGAATAGCTGTTGCCCAAATTACGAAGTAGCCCAAATAACTCGAGACGGGTTGATGTATCACTCTCCCGATTTCCGGTGCAATCGTAGTTGCTTGATTGATTAAGTCAAATGGTGACCCGAGTCGAATTATTAATGTGATGGCTGTACCCAGAACAACGGCAAGCATCAGTACGCCTTGGATTACGTCTGTCCAGGTAATTGCAATCATGCCACCGATGGAGACGTACAAAATGAATACGATGGTGGCTAGTGTTAGTGCTGTATTGTAAGGGATTCCGAGGAGTGCATTAGCTGTTATACCTGCTGCCTTTAGCTGTGCAACGATGTAGATTGTGAAGGCTATGATAATGAGAGTTGGTACCAGATATCGCATCGCGGCAGATGGGTATCGGTAGTGCAGGAAATCTGTAATTGTGTAGCGACCGAATTTGCGAAGTGGTCCTGCGACTAGCAGTGATGCAAGCGGAAAGCCTAATACCGCACCAGCAAACAACGCTAGTGTTGCTGGAATCCCTTGAGAATATGCAAGGCCCATCACACCGATGATCGATCCTCCGCTGGCTAGGCTAGCCATAATAGCCATGGAGTTGACAAAGGTGCCGATACGGCGTCCAGCAACCCAGTATTGTTCTCGTGATGAAAGGACCTTTCTAGAAGCGAGAATGCCGATACCTATACACCCTATTAGGTACGCGACGACGAGAACTCGCTCGACGATCATGGCCTCTGATTGAAAATATAGAGGGCGATTATTGGGGAGAGAATCATCAGTAAAGCCATAAGCCATCCAAAGGTAGCAATGCCTTGAATCTCAATGGTTCGCCATAAAGGTAGAAATGCAACAACTGAAAAAACTAATAGAAACACGAGAAACAGTGCTTCTGTTCGTTTCATTGAAAAAAAATTCTTCATTGGATGCGAGATCCTTAAGATAACCAATTTAATAGGGTAAAGTACACCACTTGATATAATACCGTTTCGATGTGTGCTCTGCGAGTTGTGACGTGGAATGTAAACTCCATAAGGACCCGTTTGCCAAGGCTTCTCGCGATTTTGAAGCGCCATGATCCTGACATAGTTTGTTTGCAGGAAACAAAAGTTGTGGACGATAGTTTTCCATTTTCTGATATTGAAAACGCTGGCTATTATGCTGCCGTGCATGGACAGAAGGCCTATAACGGGGTCGCGGTTCTTACTAAACAAAAGCCCTTGAATATTGTCTGTTCAATGAAAGATGAAACGGAAGATAAGCAGGCTCGACTGTTGGCAGTTACCTCTAGCAATGTTCGTGTGCTTTCGATCTATGTCCCTAATGGAGGTGAAATTGGTTCTGTAAAATGGGAGTACAAAATCGAATGGTTCGAGAGAATGAGAAAGTATCTCGAGATTCATGAAAACCCAGCAAGACCTTTAGTTGTGTGCGGAGATTTTAATATAGCTTCTGATGACAAAGATGTCCACAATGTGGACAAGTGGAAGAACTCAGTATTGTGTCACCCAGTAGCCCGTGCTGCTTTCAAACGATTAATTGATTGGGGACTTGTTGATGCATTCCGAGTAAGACACCCTGAGGGGGGCGTCTATTCATGGTGGGATTATCGCATGCTAGGTTTTCCAAAAAATGATGGTTTGCGGATCGATGGCATTCTAGCTACAAAGCCTCTTGTGGAACGTATTAAAAATGCATTTATCGATCGTGAAGAGCGTAAGGGTAAACAGCCCTCCGATCACGCTCCTGTATTTGTAGATTTTACGAATTAGCAGCTGTTTGAAAATCATTTTGTTGTTATTGTGACAAGGAAACGTTGTAAAAAAGTATTTAGACTGAGCACATATTCTCAATGTTGACCTCACGGTTTTTTCAGAAGTACTTGCTTCCAGGCTTTGTATTCCAATCGATGGTGATTGCAGGAGGTTATGGCACTGGCCGAGAACTTGTTGAGTTCTTCCTCAAATTTGGTCCAGTAGGTGGGCTTTTGGGCATGTGGCTTGTTTCTACGGTTGTTTGGAGTGCTGTTTCTGCCATTACTTTCGAACTTGCCCGTATGAAACGTACCTATGAGTATCGTAGCTTTTCAAGGGAACTTCTTGGTGGCGGATGGGGTCTGTATGAGCTTTGCTATATCACTACAATGATTGTTGTTCTGTCAGTGGTCGCAGCAGCAGCAGGGAGCATTACTCAAGAGCTTTTTGCCTTACCCTATTTGGTTGGAGTCATCTTGATGATGTTGGCCGTCGGCTTTCTCGTATTAAAGGGGACCGCTCTTGTTGAGAAGTTTTTGTCGATTTGGTCTCTTGTCCTTTATGCGGTCTACGTTGTTTTTCTCGTAGTATCTTTGTTTGTGTTTGGCGAAGATATTGTGGAGGAGTTAGGTCGGTTCGAAGTCAAAAAAGGATGGGTTGTAGGAGGACTTGAGTATGCTGCATATAATGTTGGTATTCTTCCAGCAGTCTTATTTACGATAAGACATCTTGACAATCGTAAGGAAGCTCTTGTAGCAGGAGTTTTGGCCGGACCTATTGCGATGCTCCCAGGTCTGTTTTTCTATCTCACAATGATCGGTCATTACCCAGAAATACTAACTGAGACCGTTCCGTCTGTTTTAATACTTGAGGCTCTAGGGAGTCGAGTATTCCTTTTTGTTTTTCAAATCATGTTACTTGGCACTCTTTTCGAAACCGGTACGGCTTTAATCCATGCTTTTAACGAGCGGTTAGCATCTTCGTTTTCTGAGAGAGATAAGATACTCCCAAACTATATGAGGCCTTTGGTAGCAGTTGCACTTGTGGGAATAGCCACTGTTCTGGCCCAAGCGGGCTTGGAGGAATTGATTTCGACTGGGTACGGGACTGTTACTTATGGGATGTGGATTGTCTATTTGTTTCCCGTTCTCACTTGGGGTGTTTTCAAAGTTGTACAGTCGTCATCTACCACGGGCCCTTGAAACACTCGACTAGGTTTAATCAGAAAAAATCATTCGATGAGCCAGTGCTCAAACCAGCTTGATAGGCGTTCTAGTCTGTCTACGAGAAGCCATGGTTCCCCTGTGCGAGAAAGGCCATGTGACGAACGTGGATAGCGAACCATCTCCACAGGCACACCCTGTTTTTTTAGGGCCATAAACCACTGCTCTCCGTCACCGATTGGTGTTCTCCAGTCTTGTTCGCTATGAATAATTAGTGTTGGTGCGCTCACGTTTTCAACATATGAAATAGGAGATAACCGTCTATAGAGTTCCCGTTGTTTCCATGGGGGACCAAGAAACTCGTACTCTGTTAAACCTTGTGCATCGGAAGTTCCATACCAGCTCTCCCAATTGGTAATGGAACGACTCGTTACTGCCGCTGCGAACCGGTTTGTAGTTGCGGTTAGCCAATTGGTCATGAATCCTCCGTAGCTTCCTCCTGACACACCGACCCTTGCTGGATCTATTGCGGGGTATTTCTTGAGTGCAGCATCCAGGCCTCCTAGGTAATCTTCGCTGTCCAGCTCTCCCCACTTTCCTCGAGTAGAATAAGTGAAATCATGTCCGTAACCACTTGAACCGCGAGGATTGGTGTAAAGCACAAAGAAACCTCTTGAGGATAGGATATGAAAAGTTCGAAAAAAAGTATTTCCATAGGCGCTGTGTGGACCACCGTGTATTTTGAGAATCATCGGATAGCTCTGGTTGGCTTCATAGTTGACAGGTTTTATTACCCAACCTTCTACCTCGGATCCATCCGCATTGTTCCATGTAAGCCTTTCAGGAGAAATGAGTTTCAGCTTAGAAAGCCAGGGTTCGTTAAACTTTGTAGCTTGTTTTTCTCCAATATAAAGTTCTGCAGGTGTTGTAGCATCGGTGGCTGCATAAGCTACTACGCTGCCATCATCTGACCAGGAAGGTGAGGAGATTCGACGTTCTCCTCTCGTAAGTTGCTGGACTCCATTACCATCAAAGGCGGTTTCAAATATGTGCACGTTGCCACCGCTATTTGCTAAAAACCGAACAGAATTTCCGTCTGGGTTCCATTTTGGAGGTCCTGGATTGAGATTCCAATTGCTAGTCACATTCAGAACCGGCCCGGAGAGGGCACCCGTGTTACCTAAAGGTGCGACCATAATATCTGTTGGAGCGCCTCGTTCACGTGTGTGAAGATATGAGATATACCGACCATCAGGTGAGATGGCTGGAGCGCTATCATTTCCAGGATTGGTTGTCAGGGTATTTACGTTTCGACCATCATCGAGTTTAACGAAGAAAAGATCTTTTGTGTAAACGGTGTTCAGTTCATCGTTTTGTTTCGTGTCACCAGAAAAATACAATGCGGTACTGTTGTGGTTCCATGTTACTTGGGAGATGTCGAAGCCACCTGTGGTCAATTGGCGAGGTTCGCCGCCAGTAGCTGGAACTACATAGAGTTCTTTGTTTGGCTGTGTCGAAAAATGCGGTTTGATAGTTAGAGTTCCATCACTCTTGTAACGAATTGAAGTCAAGACTCTTCCGTCAAATCTCTCAGAGTCGATTGTGCGCGTAACAGAGTCTGGTGCGATCCAACCATCTCGGACAGATCGGTTCTCAGTATCGTTGTCTCCATCTTTTGTGAAAGCAATCCATTTCCCATCGGGAGACCAAATGGGTTCTCCCTGGATACCAGAAATCGAAAAAGCCTCACTTCGAGGTCCTTTAATTCGAAAAAACCAGTTCATGATTGTCGTGTTATCTTCATTCCGCTCTGATTGAAATGCGATCATCGAGCTATCAGGAGACCACTTGGGAGTTTGTGCCTCGTAGGTTCTG
>CAZFLB010000073.1:0-15518 GCA_964518945.1 uncultured Acidobacteriota bacterium
GACAAAATCGACAACCTTCAGTACATCCGCGAGCAATCTCTATTGCCATTCGGTCGAAAATAGCTTCCGCAACAGGAACTGGCGAATCATCTGGATAAGGGAATTCGTTAATATCTGCTACGAAAGAACGTTCAATCTTTACAGGCACGCCAGTATATTTTGAACCCGCAACCGCTAAAAGATCAGATTTCTCACAATATTTACGTTCGTAGAGTGATGGACAATAGACCCCACCTTGCTTCGAGAGTTCGATGAGAATCTCCGTTCGATCAAGCTTCTTAGCCCTCTTCATCTGACTGTAGTGCCGCATAAGTGCAGGAAGACGAATCTCAGCATCGCCAATCACAAAAACATCTATGAACGGTGTCATTGGTTCCGGTTGTGTTGCAACAGGACCGCCTGCTATCACTAATGGGTCATTCAGGACGCGGTCTTGATTTCTCAAAGGGATACCGCCCAATTCCAGCATCGTCAAAACATTAGTAAATGTAAGCTCATACTGAAGAGAAAATCCCACAACGTCGAAATCGGATAAAGGACGCCGAGTCTCGAGACTAATAAGCGGTAATTTCCTGCTACGGAGCTCTTTTTCTAGGTCCAACCAAGGGCAGAAAACCCTTTCAGCACATAGATCACTTTCTTTGTTAATAATCGAATAAAGAATTTTGGTTCCCTGATGGCTCATTCCGATGTCGTATACATCAGGAAAGGCGAGCGCCAAGGTCGACACTAGACCAGTCCAATCCTTCTCTATTGAAAAATGTTCCCCACCAACATACCGGGCCGGCTTGTCAACATTCTGGAGAAAAGCGGAATACGGGTGATTCAAAGCACTCATAAGTAATGTCTAAATAATATGGTTAAGTATTTACCTTAAAGACCAAGATCGGAAAACTACAAAAACTGTTTGGCCCGTTTCACAACGTTTTCCGGTGTAAGCTCCAATTGATTGAATATGATATCTCCTGGTGCCGACGATCCAAACCGATCTATCCCTATTGCATGGCCTTCGTCGCCAACATACCTATGCCAACCGAGAGTAACCCCTGCCTCAATAGAAACTCGAGCAGTCACATAACTCGGTAAAACGCTTTCCTTATATTCCTTACTTTGCGCTTCAAACAACTCCCAACAAGGCATTGAAACAACCCGACATGACACACCACTTTGAATCAGAATTTCTCTAGCCTCGAGTGCAACTCTAACTTCGGAACCAGTAGCAATGATTACTAAAGCTATTTGATCACCTTTGTTGACATCAGCAATTACATAGGCACCACGTTTTGTTCCGGCTGCATCAGCGTATTTTGAACGATCGAAAGTAGGAATTTTCTGCCGTGTCAATACGAGTGCTGTTGGGCCATCCTTTCGCTCCATTGCAATTCGCCATGCTTCAACTGTTTCGTTCGCATCCGCAGGTCGTAAGACGTAAAGGTTCGGCAGGGCCCGAAGGGACGCTAAATGCTCTACGGGTTGGTGCGTTGGACCGTCTTCTCCAACCCCTACGGAATCGTGCGTCCACACATAAATCGTAGGAAGTTCACTCAACGCAGCAATTCGAACTGCGGGTCTCATATAGTCAGAGAAAACAAAGAAAGTAGAAGCATAGCTTCTCACACCGCCGTGATAAGCCATACCATTCACAATACCCCCCATAGCGTGTTCTCGCACACCGAAGTGAATGTTACGACCCGATGCATCTTCATTAGAGAACGAGCCGTGGTCAACAAGGTTCGTCTTTGTTGAGGAAGATAAATCTGCATCACCACCTATGAGTTCGGGGACCGATAGCGCAATTGCGTTAAGTACCTTTCCTGAAGCTTCACGAGTCGCAAGAACATCTTCCACTTCAAACGAAGGTATCCCTTTGTCCCATCCGTCTGGCAGTTCGGACCGGAAACGACGGTCCAACTCATTAGCAAGATCAGGAAATTCTCTGCGGTACTTAGCGAAGTTTTCGTTCCATTCCACCTCCAGCTCCCTTCCACTATCTATAGCAGAAAGTTCAACTCTAACTTCATCTGGAACAAAAAACTCTTCTTCGTATTTCCAGCCCAACTTCTGCTTTGTTAACTCAATCTCTTCCTTTCCAAGAGGTGCACCATGCGCAGAGGACGTGCCTTGCTTATTTGGAGAACCAAATCCAATCGTAGTGTGGACAATGATTATAGACGGTCGATCAGTATCCGTTTTCGCTTCCCTAATAGCCTCATCTATTCCCGAGATATCATGATCGCCATCTGCGACACGTAGTACTTGCCAGCCATAAGCCTCATACCGGCGAGCAACATCCTCAACTGAAAATGTCATTTCTGCCGGCCCGTCTAAAGTCACATCATTCTGATCGTAGAGATAGATTAATTTTGATAGCTTCAACTGACCTGCTAAGGAAGCAGCTTCCGCTGAAACTCCCTCCATCAGGTCCCCATCAGATACAAGAGCATAAGTAAAGTGGTTTACAATTTCGTTAGATGCACAATTAAATCGAGCTGCCAATGCTCTTTCCGCAAGTGCCATTCCCACTGCATTGGCAGTCCCTTGACCTAGTGGCCCTGTGGTTGCTTCTACACCAGGCGTTTCTAAAAATTCAGGATGCCCAGGGGTGGAACTTTTCCATTGTCGGAACGAACGAAGATCGTCAAGGGTTAAATCGTATCCTGTTAGATGTAACAAGGTATAAAGAAGTATCGAGCCATGACCTGCCGAAAGCACAAACCGGTCGCGATCTATCCAACGTGGATTCTTCGGATGATGGTGTAGATGATTTTTCCACAACACGTAGGCCATGGGTGCCGCACCCATTGGCAACCCAGGGTGACCAGAATTCGCTTTTTGTACAGCATCAATAGACAAGGTGCGGATAGTATTGATACACAACTGCTCTAGCACCGTTTGCGTCGTCATTACTTAATTGTTCCTTCCTACTGTGCCACGACAGGTTCCAACAGAGAATTCGGAGGATATCAAGCGGAGGCACAGCACACAAGCTGCGTGTTCTGCAACATAAACGATTTTTTATCAATTAGTTCAATTAATAATAGAAACAACAGCATTTGATACCGTGCTAACACAACCGGGTTACATTCCTATCACAAAGATAAAAATTGAAAATTCCAAGTATGACAAGAACAAACAACTTGGTGAGAACAATTACTCTATACAAAAAGTCTGCTTTGAAAATCACTCGGGAGCGGTTAGAGATTCCCGAATATAGCTTGAAATACCTATAGAAATAAGCTCTTGATCTACTTCTCTGTAAAAAAACTCATCTGCCCAGATCCTAGGTCGTCTTCCGGGTTTCACGAAGTAAGCTTGGAGACGTAACTGTATTCCCACTCGCTCTATGCTTCCAGCAAGTACGTAATCAGCACCAAGCTCTTTGGCGATTTGTTCTGCACCACCAGCGAGATCTTTGTGCGCAAGTGTCGCAGCATAAGTCATAACTCGGACATCCTCTAATTCAGACAGTGCATCTATAATAGCTACTGTCACATTGGATGCAATAAGTTCTAGTGCCGTGTCACCTTCGAGATTAACAAAAGGAAGAACAGCTATTTCAGTTCGAATTTTTGGTGTCAAGGGTTTAAGTCGAACCTCAGGCTTTCCAAGTAATGCTATCATCCCTAGGAAAACACCAAAAAAAAGTATGAAAAACACGGTCTTCTTTCCAGAAACTTCCATAGTTCAACCAAAGATTACTATGCAATAATCATTCTTGATCATGAAATCAATCGTTTTAGTCAAATATGTCCCTGATTCTAATTCTGTGTTTCGAATTAACTCAGACAACACATGGATTGACACATCAAATCTATCGTTCGTGCTGAATGATTATGACCGTTACGCTCTAGAAAGCCTTCTGACTCTTAAAGACAATGGGTCGGTCACAGAAGTAGTTGCATTAACCGTAGGGCCCTCTCAGGTCGGCTCAGTCCTCAGAACATGCTTGGCAATGGGAGCTGACAGAGCAATCCACGTCAATAACGACCCTCTTTATGGAACCGATCCTCTAACCGTTGCTCGTTTGATCGTCGCGGCCATAAAGCAAGAAGGTTTTTCCTTAGTCTTGGCTGGGCTGCAGGCCGATGACGACAATCACACTCAAGTCGGAGGACTCGTTGCTGGACTTTTAGATTATTCATTTGCCAGCGCCGCCATGGAACTTGAACTTCTTAATGAAAAGACGCTTCGAGTCAACCGTGAACTCATCAACAATGAGCTTGAGGTAGTCGATTTAACCTTGCCTTCTGTCGTGACAATACAAACAGGGATTAATATACCCCGCTACGCAAGCCTCAAAGGCATAATGGCTGCAAAGAGGAAGCCTTTTGTCACCCTTTCTTCGGCCGACCTCGATAATGAACAAAAAGACGAAGAAAATTCCACAAAACTCCAGACAGTCTCATTCAAATCGCCACCGATAGGCAAAGGTGCAGACATTTTATCTGGAACCCCAGAAGAAATTGCTAGGCAACTATTGAGCCACATCCGTGAGAAAACAGGAGTGTTTTAAGCAGTGCCACAAAAAGTTTACATCCTTGCAGACCACAGCGGGCAGTCTCTAAAAGACACAACTTTTGAACTACTTAGCGTGGCGCATCAATGTTCGAAAAGTGCCAGCATTACTGCAATTATCTTGGGAGAGGACATTGCCGATCTCGCGAAAGAGCTCGCAGCAAAAGGCGCCAGTGAAGTTCTATATTTAAAGGGCCCTGCACTATCAGCGTATACGAGCGATGGTTATCTCCAAGCGATAAGGCCAATTCTCAACGAAGAAGCTCCTGACCTTGTTCTTATTAGCAACTCCCCCAACGGCTGGGACATTGCACCGCTTCTCGCAGGTCATTTAAACGTACCTTTAGCAAGCGGATGCTCACAAGTAAGTCTTGCAGATGACAAGGCTTTGTTTGAGAGAAAAGCTTTCAACGGTAAGTTTTCACACAAAGTCTCAATCCAAGGTCACCGACCTTTCATCGCTACGATCGAAAGAGGCGCTGCAATTCCTTATGAAGGGTCCTCTTCCGGTGCCGTTAGAACCATACCGTTCTCAACAGAAGCCGGCCAACTGCGCTCCAAATTCATTGCTACTAAAAAGGGCGAAACGACAGGACTAGACCTAACACAAACTCCAGTCATCGTAGCCGGAGGCAGGGGTATCGGCTCACCAGACAAATTAGATGTAGTACGAGAACTGGCTACAGCACTAGGTGGTCAACTAGGAGCTTCACGTGCTGTCACGGATGCCGGATGGCTGCCACACGAACATCAAATAGGCAGTAGCGGTGTTACAGTAAGCCCCAAACTTTATGTCGCCTGTGGGATTTCCGGAGCCATTCAACATATAGTAGGCATGAAGAACTCAGGGTACATCATTGCAATCAACAAAGATGCAGACGCACCTATCTTCAACATTGCTGATATCGGTGTAGTAGCAGATCTGTTTGAAATTGTTCCAGCGTTGACGAAGGCAGCAAATCAAACTAAACAATAATGGCAATCGTAAACTTGTTAAGTATTTCGCAGTTCTACAGAATTTAACAACGAGCAACTATTGCTTTCACCGTACAGCTCAGAAAAAAGATCAACCCCATACCCTTCTGTGTCTGTAATCATTCCAACCTGGAACAGAGCTTCTGTTCTTCCTCGTGCCCTGAAATCAGTTCAGTCTCAGAGCCTTAAACCAAAAGAAATCATCGTCGTTAACGACGGCTCAAGTGACCATACAAAGGAAATAGTAGAGTCCAGCTTCCCCCAGGTGCGACTTATTGAACAGACAAATAGAGGCGTCAGTGCAGCTCGCAACGTTGGAATTGCTGCATCTACCAGTGAATTTATCGCTTTATTAGACTCTGATGACGAGTGGCTACCCAACAAACTCGAACAACAAATGCAGTCGATGACAGCAACTCCGAACTCAGTACTTTCACATACAGATGAAATCTGGATTCGCAATGGCCAGCGCGTCAACCCAATGAAAAAACATCGAAAGTACGGAGGTCAGATTTTCGAACATTGTCTTCCTCGGTGTGTAATCTCTCCTTCTTCTGTTGTTATGAGTAGAAGCTTAGTTGAAACAATAGGATTGTTCGATGAAAACCTTCCTGCTTGTGAAGACTATGATTTCTGGCTTCGGGTAACTGCTGTTTTTCCTGTTATTTACGTGCCTAAACCTCTGATTATCAAATACGGTGGTCACCAAGACCAACTTTCAAAACGTTATTGGGGAATGGATAAATTCAGGATTCAAGCAATTGTGAAGTTACTGGATCAAAAGATTCTTACGGGAACTTCTCTCGATGCAGCAACGGCAATGTTGCAGCACAAAATAGCCATCTACGCTTCCGGGGCCAAAAAACGTGGAAAACTATTGGAAGCTCAACGGTATGAATCAAGGCTTTCACCTTGACACAATTTGTAATTGCACTTAGAGCAGAAGCACAGCCTCTTATCGAAATGTATCGCCTACTGCCTGAAGATACACCAAGTCCCTTTCCAACATTTAAGCAAGGAAATAGGCGTCTCGTAATTTGCGGGGTGGGTAAAAACCGAGCTGCAGCTGCTACGTCACATCTATTTAAAACCTCAGAACAAAAACTTCTTGACGTCTGGCTCAATATTGGTATCTCTGGCCACCGAGATCGACCTACAGGCAGCATTCTACGTGCACATACCGTGCAAAATGCTGTTAAAAGTACAATCTTTCACCCTAGCCTAGTCGGCTCCGAAAGGTTCGAAACTGCATGCGTTACAACCGTCGACCGACCTGAAACAACATTTTTATCAACCGATGTCTACGACATGGAAGCAGTTGGGTTCTTTGAAGCTGCGGTTAGATTTTCAACAGCCGAACTCGTCCAATGCCTAAAGATCATAAGTGACAATCGCGCGAGTGGAATAAGGGGACTTACCAACAAACAAATTACAAAACTCCTTGAAAAGAAACTCTTATTGATCTCCAATTTCGTAACGGATCTTGAAGAACTTGCGCAAGAACTAGAACCTGTGCGTAACGCTAATAGAGAAACCTTGCCCTTCGTGAAACGATGGCATTTTTCTACAACAGAAAGACGCTACCTCTCCCAATTGCTCACACGCTGTGCTGCATACAACTACATCCCTAGCCCAAATGATTTCTACGACACATCACAAACCAACATCGTGCTTCAAAAAATTGAACGAGAGCTATCTCGTCAAGCTCTAGAATTGAAGAACTTCAAATGACACTCTCTTTAGCCGGTGCCTCTCTAGTGGTTATGGTAGCAGCTACAATTCAAGGGTCCGTTGGTTTCGGCCTAGGCATGCTTGCAGCCCCGTTGCTTGCTTTAATCAACCCAGACTTAGTTCCTGGTCCCCTTTTGGCAGCGGCCCTGGTATTTACGGTACTCATGGCTTATCGTGAACGTGAAGCGATCGTATTCAGAGAGATCGGCTGGGCTCTAGTAGGTCGGACAGCCGGAACAATCGGAGGTGCTGTCATTATGATTGCAGCTTCCCCACGTATCGTTTCTATTCTAGTCGGCATTGTTGTTTTCATTTCAGTAGGAATCATCAGTTCAGGCATAACCATTACACGAAAAAAAAATACCTTGATTGGAGCAGGCCTACTTTCAGGGTTTATGAGCACAACAACATCGATTGGTGGCCCTCCAGTTGCAGTACTCTATAAGGACAGCGAAGGCACTGAACTCCGAGCGGCAATGTCAGGTTTTTTTCTAGTCGGGCTATTACTATCTCTTACAGGATTAGCGCTGGTAAACCGATTCGGTATCCAAGAGGCTTATGCAGCGGGATGGCTCATTCCAGGCGCAGTAATAGGTTTTCTAATATCAGGCCGAGTAATACCTTTTCTTGATCGTGGCCACACCAAAACAGCAGTGCTAGTAGTCTCTACCCTCGCGGGTGTTTCAGTAATAGTTCACGCACTCATGGTGAACGGAATTTGATAAATAACATTTATATCGAGGACGCTTTTCTAATTCATCCGCGAACCAAATCAATCACAGACCGTTTTCCCAAAGCTTCACAGATTCCAATAGAACGCTACAGCACAATATTTAACCGAAACCATCAAAATTTTCGCCTACAAAAGAAACAACCCTCACTCATTCTTGCCGAAAAGCGTAATAACCTGGTGCTACCTACTCCCCTAGGCTACGGTATTGGTAAGGGGCAAAACTTCTACTTTTCTCACATTCTGAATTGTCTCTACGATTGCCGTTATTGCTTTCTCCAAGGCATGTATCGTTCAGCTAACTACGTTCTTTTCATCAATTACGAAGACATGCAAGCCGAAATCGCAAGACAAGTATCTAAAAGCTCTAATCAGGACATGTATTTTTTTTCAGGATACGATGGCGACAGCCTAGCTCTTGATGGAATTACGGGTTTCGTTGATTCCTTTCTCCCATTCTTTGCAAAACACCGACGCGCGATATTAGAACTTCGTACAAAATCCAGTGCACTAAAACCACTACTAGATCGTGCTCCTTTAGATAATGTCGTCGTGGCATACAGTTTTACTCCAAGAGTAGCTAACATGGAATTGGAAAATGGTGTTCCCTCAAATCAGTCCCGTCTCCGGTCAATATGCCGGCTGCTCGAACTAGGATTTCGTATCGGCCTCCGATTTGATCCGCTACTCTACACAAAAGACTACCGTAAGAACTACCTAGAACTTTTTCGGAGCATTTTTTCACGTCTCGATGGATCGAAAATTCATTCTGTTAGTTTCGGACCTTTTAGAGCTCCACTGAGTTATTTTCGGAAAATGAGGAAACTTTATCCTGAGGAAAAATTATTTGCTGGTCTGATGGAAGAAAAAGCGACCGTTTCTTACCAAAAAGACATCGAGCTAGAACTACAAGAATTCTGTGGTATCGAACTCAAACAATTCGTGCCAGAATCAATTATTTTCCCTTGTCGTGGATAACTTTCTGAAGAACAAACCAAAGGCATACAGCATCAAGTCACGAAACTCACCAGTGGGCGAGTTCGATGCATTGCGATATAGTGAATAATTGATTTCGCCAAGGAGTAATGATGAAAAACTACCTACCCTTCCTTTTTGCACTCGGGACTGCTTTATGTTGGGGTCTATATGGACCGACACTTGGAAAAGCGCGTCTAGCTGATTCAGACCTCTCACCATTTAAACCATATGTTGGTATCGGACTTGCCTATCTCGTCATCGCTATCTTGGGCGGGCTAATAGGCATGTGGTACAAAGGTGACAACTTCTCTCCCTCAGACGCTTCAGGTCTGTGGGGCCTTGCCGCTGGCACGCTCGGAGCTATGGGTGCTTTAAGCCTAACTCTATGCATGTTTAATGGAGGAGCCAAAATTCCTCACGCCGTAATGCCTATCGTCTTCGGTGGCGCAGTCACTGTTACGGCACTTTATACCGTGCTAGGGTCAATGGGACGTATTAAGGCAAGTCCAATGCTTTGGGTTGGAGTCGCCGGAATGCTCATCTCCATCGTAATAATCACAATGAATACACCGCACGCACCAGCTTCAAAGCCTCCCGAGCACACGCCATCTACTAATACGGAACTACCACATTGACCAAAAATCGATTTCTTTACTGTTGGTTTGATACAGAATATACGACACTAGACCTCAATCAAGCGCAGCTTCTCCAAATAGCTCTCATCGTCACTGATGACAATCTAACCCCAATACCACTCTCGCCGAAGAATTTCCCGGGTGAACTACTTCGTCAAGACGGTTTCTCCGCATTCATAAAACCTCCACCGCGAAAGAACATATCAGAGCATGTCCTCGAAAATTACCAACCACTTCTAACACGGTGTGAGAGCGATGGCATAAACGTAGATGCGGCCGATGAGCTTTTAACCTCTTACTTGAATTATTTGCCCGAGACAAGAGCTTCCAACATTCAACACCGGCCAATCATGGCTGGAAATACCATTCATGCCGATTATTTTTTATCTCGAAAATATCTGCCACGTTTTACATCTCTTCTAAACTACCGCATCTTCGATGTGAGCACACTGAAACTTGAGTGGTTGTTTCACTACCGTGGCACACCATTCAAGAAAAAAGATAGTGCCAAAAACATCGAGCGCTACTACACGGGCAAAGACAAAATCTTAGGTAACCAACACGATGCTTACTACGATATCCAAGCTTCCATGGCCGAGCTTGCTTTTTATCGTACGAAAATTTCTTTCATGGCGGATGGCCAGTGAATCTCATTAATGGAAGACACAAAAACTCCATTCCTTTAAGACCTGTAGAAAACAAGTCACTTCGAAAGTGGCTAACAACGCAGCCCTCCCGCACAATTCAATGGGTAAGTTCAACAGGCTTCAATGCTAAAAACTCCGAATTCTGCCTTATTCCAGGCGAAGACGGTAACCTGCATGAAGTTTTGGTTGGCGGCAGCGACAATTTGTGGGACTGGGCATCTCTACCCGACAATCTGCCTGATCATATCTACCACTTGATCGGAGATTGGAACTGTGCACAATCAAATAAGATTGCTCTTGGCTGGGCTTTGGGTGGATACCGATACGATCGCTTCAAGCAAGTACGTAAAACAAAAAATCCTTTGCTAATTTGGCCCCAAACATGCGACCGCGCCTCTGTCCAATCTGCAGTAACTGCCACCTTTTTAGTTCGTGATTTAATCAATACCCCAGCATCTCATATGGGACCAGCCGAACTAGCAGACGCAGCTAATCAACTTGCACAAACACATAGTGCCTCTATGCATACGCTCGTAGGTAACGCCCTACTTGATAAACATTTTCCAGCAATCTACGCGGTAGGCCGTGCTGCCTCGGATGACCGACATCCTCGCTTAATAGACATTACTTGGGGCAACCCATCTCATCCAAAAGTTAGCTTGGTTGGCAAGGGTGTTTGCTTTGACACCGGCGGGCTAAATCTCAAAGATTCAAATGGCATGTACACAATGAAAAAAGACATGGGGGGAGGGGCACATGCTCTAGGTCTAGCAAGCATGATCATGGAACAAGAACTTCCAGTAAGATTAAGAGTACTCATTCCTGCTGTCGAGAACAGTGTTTCAAGCCTATCTTATCGTCCACTCGATATTGTACCGACACGAAAAGGCATCAATATCGAGATTGGCAACACTGATGCCGAAGGAAGAGTAATCTTAGCGGACGCACTTACCGAAGCTTCAAGCGAACACCCAGCTTTGCTAATAGACTTCGCCACGCTTACAGGTGCAGCTCGCGTGGCCCTAGGTGGAGAACTCCCTGCGATGTTCTCAAACGACGACGACATCGCCAAGGAGCTATTGAAACATGCCACTAACTCTTATGACCCATTATGGCAAATGCCTCTTTGGCAGCCCTACCGTAAATTTATAGAAGGTAAGGTTGGCCACATTACAAACTCAGCCGACAGCCCGCTCGGAGGCGCGATCACTGCCGCGCTTTTTCTTCAGGAGTTTGTAGAGTCTACGGTCCCATGGATACATATCGACCTAATGGCCTGGAATACAGCAACAAGAGGAGGCCGCACTGAAGGCGGTGAAGCAATGGGAATCCGAGCAATATATTCTCTGTTAGAATCTCGTTTTAAACAAAGCACTAGTTAATCTAAGCAGACACACTGCCCCTGAACACAAATTTCTACTCAGCGGACTGAAAACGACTAAGAAAGCTGTGCTTATCTAGATATTACGCTTTGAATTGCTTGCAAGCTGACTTTTTTCCCACTCACAACTAGCAAAACCGTTTGACCACAATAGAGTTTTGAGTCTTTTAGTAAAGCCGCAACAGACAGAGCAGCAGCGCCTTCTATCAAAAGATAGTGGTTTTCTATCATGAACCGCATTGCGTTAGCGATCTCAGCCTCCGTCAACAATACAAACCGATCCACGACTCGCTGACAGATAGGAAAAGTGATGGCGCCAGCATCAATTCCACCAGCAGTGCCATCGGCTAAAGTTGGATCGGACTTGAGCTCTATGACCTTACCCGCACTAACTGATTCAGTCATTACTTTCGAGTTCTCAGGTTGACATCCCACAATTTGCACTCGAGTACCGCGAGCTCGGAAAAAACCTCCAATTCCCGACACTAGACCTCCGCCACCTATAGGCACCAAAATAGAATCAATATTGTCTATCTGATGTTCGAGCTGAACCGCGATAGTTCCCAGACCTCCGATCACCTGTGGGTCACTGTACGGAGAAACGTAAACTAGCCCCTCCTTATTCGCCGCCTCTTGTGCTGCAATTTCACACACTACGCAATCCTGCCCTGTAAACCGTAGCTCGATACCATATGGCTTAAGAGATTCAACCTTTGCACTGGCAACAGTTTCCGGAAGGTAAATCACCCCTTTCCCGCCAAATTTGTGGAGCACATATGCAACCGCCGCTGCATGATTGCCAGATGATGCAGTTACAACAGGAGGCGGGACGTGGGACTCTTCACTGCAAAGCGAAAGAATTTTATTTAGAGCACCTCGAAATTTGAAAGACCCTGATAATTGCTGATTTTCCAGCTTTAAATAAACTAACGCGCCTGTCTGCTCACTCAAGTATGGTGAAAATTCAAGAGATGTTTTACAAATATAGGGCCTAGTTCGTATTTCAGCTGAGTAAACTTCTGCTAGAATCTCTTGGTCGAGCATAACAGTTATTCTAATTTAAATAGGTACTACCTAGGAGGACCAACTGGTGGTTAATGCAATCCTTACAATTCCCGAGCCAATAAATGAACCCGTGTACGACTACGCTCCAGGAAGCGTTGAAAGAACAGAGCTTAAAACTACTCTCACTGATATGTTGGGAAAAGAAATTGAAATACCGATTATTGTCGGTGGCAAAGAGATCCGCACTGGGAACATGGGTGATTGTCGATGCCCTCACGACCACAGCAAAATTTTAGGCCGATACCATAAAGCCACACCAGAGGTTGTAATCCAAGCGGAAAAAGCAGCTGCAGAAGCATGGAAAGAGTGGTCAACTGTGGGATGGCAAGCACGAGCGGCTGTTTTCTTGAAAATGGCAGAGTTACTATCGGGTAAATACCGCCCCATCATCAACGCCTCTACTATGTTGGGCCAATCTAAAACCCCACATCAAGCTGAAATCGACGCATGTGCAGAACTTATAGACTTTTATCGCTTCAACGTCTCGTACCTAGATGAAATTTATTCAGGACAACCAGTCTCCAGCCCAGGAATGTGGAACTATGTCGAATACCGTGCGCTCGAGGGATTCGTCTTTGCTGTTACTCCCTTTAACTTCACTTCAATCGGTGGCAACCTTTCGACAAGCCCTGCCATCATGGGCAACACAGTCTTGTGGAAACCCGCTTCAACCGCTGTTCTCTCGTCTTACTACTTAATGGAGTTGTTCCGGGAAGCAGGACTTCCTGATGGAGTAGTAAACTTTATTCCCGGCTCAGGTAGTGAAGTTGGAAGTCCTGTTATGGCACTGCCAACACTAGCCGGCATTCATTTCACTGGCTCAACTGAAGTGTTCCAAACGATGTGGGGTACCGTGGGTACTAACATCCAAAACTACAACGTATATCCAAGAATAGTAGGTGAGACAGGTGGAAAAAACTTCGTTTTCGCACATCCGTCGGCTGATGTCGAAAGTCTCGTAGCCAACACACTGAGAGGAGCTTTTGAGTATCAAGGTCAAAAATGCTCTGCAGCATCTAGGGCCTACATCCCCGAAAGCCTATGGCCCGAGTTTAAAGAAAGATGGGTAGCTGAAGTCAAAACCATTCAAATGGGTGATGTCACCGACTTCAAAACGTTCATGGGCGCAGTCATTGATGAACAAGCTTTCTCAAGTATTACAAGCTATGTAGACTATGCCAAGGATTCTTCCGAGGCAGAGTTAATCACAGGGGGCGGATATGACAATGCATCCGGCTATTTTGTTCAACCAACCACCTTCGTAACGAATAACCCACACTTCAAGCTCATGGAAGAAGAAATTTTTGGGCCAGTAATCACAATTTATGTCTATCCCGACTCTCAATATGAAGAAACCCTAGCCATATGCGACAAAACCTCACCATATGGTTTAACAGGTGCTATCTTTGCTAGAGATCGCGCAGCAATTGAAAAGGCTTACGTAGCGTTGAGGCAATCAGCAGGAAATTTTTATATCAATGACAAGCCGACAGGTGCTGTAGTAGGTCAACAACCATTCGGTGGAAGCCGTGCCTCAGGGACAAACGACAAGGCCGGAGCACCAAGCAATCTAATGCGCTGGACAAGTATGCGTACAGTTAAAGAAACCTTCGTTCCTGATCGCGATTACCATTACCCTTACATGGGTGAAGAGACTTAGCGAATGAGGATTTCGTCTTAGGGTTCAGTCCAAGCGTAAATTACTTCTGAAACAACCAAAAATGAGAAAGATTTCCATAGGTCAACAGATTGAATAAGACGCTTGTGCAAAAGAAAATATTACAAGTGAATCAATAGCCACGAGAGACATCGACAAGATTTTCTAGCATTTCATCCTTGCTAAATCTCCTGATGTTTGCACAGAATAAGCTCGCTACTTTTTCGCGCCATCCAACCGTGTCTCCAGTATGAGGAGTTACAATCACGTTCGGAAGCTCCCAAAAAACTCTATTCGGTGAAAGTGGCGCCGTCTCAAACACATCTAGAACTGCGCCCGCAAGTTTTCTCCTTTCTAGCAATTCTACAAGTGCGCGTTCATCAACTATTCCACCACGCGAGATATTGACTACTACTGATTCAGGCTTCATCGATGACAAAACTTCGCTAGAGACAATCCCCAAAGTTGCTGGTGTTTTAGGAAGTGCAATGACGAGGAAATCAGCATCTCTTAAGACTTCTATGAGTTGTTCGACACCGACAACTTTTAATTCTTCGAAATCATGACGCAGTCCAAAATTGCTTAAAACCGGGTTTCTTAAAGTACGACGAACTCCAATCACATCCAGACCTAGTGATTTCGCCTTAGACGCGATTGCTTGACCTATCGACCCTAGGCCTAACACAACCATTTTCTGCCCTCTTGAAGGAGTGAGTTCACACGGCTGCCATGTTCGCTGCTGTTGCTGAAAAAAGAACTGTCTAAACTTAAGATTCGATACCAGTACAGCACATATGACATAGTCGGAAAGCACATCATCGTGCACACCTGATGCTCTGGTCACATAGATTCTTCCATTGAGCCGCGTATCATTTGATTCACCCCGCTGCCTGAGTAGATGATCGACACCCGCAGAAGTACACTGAATCCACTCAATCGAAGTTGTATCGATGATAATGTCCCGAGGAAAAGGATCTTTACTGAATTTGCTGGCAAGGAGAACATTGGGGAGAAATTCAGAAAGCATCTTGGGAAGTCTGGCGTAACTTCGGCAAGTTTGAATCGATAAGGTCCACGCCTCTCTTTTCTGCCGCTTGTTTGAGAACTGTTCGTTTAACGCACGAACATATAGTTCTGGATCGGGGTCCAATACCAGAACACGCAGATCCACGCTCATGAAACGAGCTTTTGTTCTCGAAACTTA
>CAZFLB010000074.1:0-5901 GCA_964518945.1 uncultured Acidobacteriota bacterium
GCTAGAGGTGGTCCAATCTGGTATCAGCTCTATGCTCGCTATAACTGGGATGTTACTGAAGCTCTAGTTAACCGAGCACAATCAGCTGGTTGTACGGCTATTGTGTTAACAGTGGATTTGCAAGGGGGAAGTAATCGAGAAACTAACAAACGCTTTGCTAAACTAGATGACCGGGATTGTAGCTTGTGTCACGAACCTGTTTTTCAAGATTACATTCGCACGAAACCAATGTTCGATGGACTTGATGTGCCGGAGGGAAGTGATTATGGTCGCAGCCTTTCATGGGATTTTGTGAAGCGCCTCCGTGATTTAACGGATGTAAAGCTACTTATCAAAGGCATCGTTCGTGGAGATGATGCACAACTTGCAGCTGATCACGGAGTAGATGGTCTCATTGTATCTAATCACGGCGGTCGAGCTGTGTCTTCAAATCGTGCAACGATCGAATGTTTACCCGAGGTTGTTGCTGCAGTCGGGGATCGACTTACGATTCTTATTGACGGGGGGTTTCGGAGGGGAACAGATGTATTTAAGGCTCTTGCCTTGGGAGCTGATGCTGTTTGTATTGGACGACCTTATTTGTGGGGCCTAGCGTCTTTTGGACAGGAGGGCGTAGAGGTTGTTCTTGACCTTCTTCGTGCAGAGCTGGATATGGTTATGCGTCAATCAGGGACGACTACGATCGGAAGAATCGATAAGAGTTTTCTGGCCGCGCATTAGTGTTTTGAACTAGAATTACGCGTTTTGTTTGTAAATATAAAGTCGATTGGTCAAGCAACCATCGTTTCGGTGGTTGCGATGGCATTTGCTTTGTTAGTAGTGGGGATTGTGTCGAATGCTGATGTCTTAGAACTCGTTGAAGAATGGAGACAGTATTACGGTGTTGCGGGTGTAGTGACATTCTCTGTTGTGGGTGGTATTTCCGTTGTCTTTTGTTTCCCTGGTACGATTCTCATGACAACAGCCGGGGCTGCATTTGGCCTAAAGTGGGGCTTTGTAGCTGGGTTAGGTTGTGTTTTACTTGGTGCTGTATTGGCGTTTTTGGTTTGTCGCTATTTCGCGCGTCATCGCATAGAAGAGTGGGTTTCGTCGAATCCTAAATTTGCTGCTTTGGATGAGGCTATTGGTGAGGGGGGGTGGCAGCTTGTTGTGTTGACACGTTGCTGTCCAATATTTCCTTTTATTTTCCAGAATTATGCTTATGGTCTAACGCGAATACAGTTTCTAAATTATGTTGTTGGTTCGTTGATCGGCCTTCTTCCGGCAAATCTATTGTTTGTTTATATGGGTTCTTTGGGTCGAACTGGTGTTGAAGTATTCACAGGAGGCTCTAGTACATTGGAACTCGCTTTTAGTGTGCTTGGGTTTGTAGCTAGTGTAGTGATGATTGTTTATATCACTAAGCTTTCTACTCGTGCATTAAAACGAGCTGGCCTTTGAGTTTAACGATCAACGAACATTTGATTACAGGAGCTGAGTTTCACGATCGGGATGGTGTATTTGTTCAATGGAATGGTGCTAATTGGGATACAACTCCTGATTGGAGAGCAGATCGCCATTCGATCCGTTTAGCACTTGCACTTCAAGAGCGTTTCGGAGTTGGTTTAGGTGACGTTGTAGCGATTCATATGCAGTTGTGTCTCGAATGGCCTTTAATTGAGCGAGCTGTTTGGGGTCTGGGAGCAACCAGTGTGCCAGTGCGAGATTTATCGTTGCTTGAAAACTGTAAACCTGTCGTTGCGTTTTCCGATTGTGAATCAAGTTCTTTTTCTCAGTTCAAATTGAAAGTAGTCACACTTACAGAGGGCTATCTAGAACTCTTGGACGAAGGCGGAGTGCTCGATACTCCTGAAAGAGCTACACAGTTTCGTAAGCAAGCAAGACAAATGGCTCCAGAAGTCGTTGCTTCTATTGAGGATGGCCGGGAGTGTAGTCATCGCTATTGGATTTCTGTTATCGAACAATTTTCATCTAAACATAAATGTAAACCTGGTCAGACGAACGTACTGACTTCTAGGGAGCCAAATATGGCCTCTCGTGTTGCACTATATGCGGCTTGGGGTGGAGGTATTGTAAGAACTGCTTTTAGCAATGAAAGTACTGGAAGCTACCCTGAAAGCTTTGTTATTCTTTGACCCTGAGGAGCTTTGTTCATGTCAAACTTTGTATCGCAAGTTGTTCGTCATGCTGCGGGACTTGCCTGGGATGCTTTTCAAAGTGTAAATACTCGTATTCCCGATAGTCCGTCACCACACCCTGGTTGGGCACCGGGACCGCTTCCGAAAAGTTATGAACGTTCAAAGCCACCGCTTGGGTGGCCGCGGGATACGGACTCCCTTTGTCCTGGGTGTGTAATTGAAGTCCGCGATGAGATTGTGAATGGTTTAAGAGATGTTTCTGAATTACTGAAGCGAGGTACGGCTGAAATTCCGGCTAGTATTGTCGAAGAAGATGGTCGGATTTTAATTCGAAAGCACTGCGAAAAGCACGGCGAATTCGAAGATACACTGTCGATTGACCCTAAGCTAAGTTCGCTACTCGAAAATCGTTTTTTTGGTCGAGATTTTCGTGCGGCGGAGGATAAGCACGTGCATCGACATGGCTCTTCTACGATCCAATATGGGCGTGGCGCAGTTCTGACAGTAGATTTAACCAACCGCTGTAACATGATGTGTAACCCGTGCTTCATGGATGCGAATCAGGTGGGATACGTTCATGAATTGACACTGAAAGAGATTAAACAGATTCTGGATGATTCTATTTCTTTCAAACCAAGACGTCAGCTCTCGGTCCAATTCTCTGGCGGTGAGCCCACTATGTCACCACACTTTCTAGAGGCATGCCATTATGCTAAAGAGATTGGTTATTGGAGCGTTCAAGCTGCTACCAATGGCATCCGTTTCGTGCTAGAGCCCGAATTTGCTAAACAAGCTAAAGAGGCAGGCCTTAACATGGTCTATCTTCAATTCGATGGTGTTACCAACGAGTCTAATGCACATCGCCACATAACGAATTTATTTGATGCCAAGCGTATTGCTATTGAACGGATTTTTGAGGCCGGCATGGATATTACGCCCGTGACTACAGTAGTGAATACCGTCAATGAACAACAAGTGGGGCCGATTCTCGATTTTATGCTCGAAAATTCAGACATGATAGGAGCGGTTTCCTTTCAACCTGTGTCTTTTACAGGTCGTGACGAAGAGATTTGCGATGTGGATCGAAATCGGCAACGTTACACTGTTTCACACTTGGCCCATGAGCTATCGCGATACTACGACGGCAAGATTGATGTATACCGAGATTTCTATCCTCTTGGTTCACTTGGTGCCTTCACATGGCTCGCGGATCATTTGAGAAGTCCCGATGTTCAGTTCGGAGGTATGAATTGCTCTTGTCACCCGAACTGTGGCGCCAGTCTAATATTAGTTGTCAATTGGCAGACTAAAGAATGGGAGCCTTTAACAGCATTTTTTAATATCGAGCAATTCATCCGTGACATTAACGTCATTACAGATAGTGCGCGTGGCGTTGCTCTCGGTAAACTGCAGACACTTTTTGCGTTCATTCGTAATTTAGATGCCAAAAAAATGCCCGCTGGCTTAACCATCTCTAAGTTTCTCAAGCTCCTTAATCGAAAAATGGGAGCGACAATGAGCTCGACGATGGAAGAAGATGAGTGGAATATTATGTGGGTCGGAGGCATGTGGTTTCAGGACCTTTGGACCTATGACTTCCGGCGTACAGAGATGTGCGTTATTCCTTATGCGACACAGGAAGGCGAGATTTCATTTTGCGCTTATAACACTGGTGTTGGTTGGCGCAAGATCGTCGAGAGTATGTATATGGTTGCTGAGACGCGTGATTGGTTTCGTGATAAAGGCAGACACACGATTTATGCTGGTGATCGACCGATGATATTAGGACCTGAGGAAGTTGAGGAATCTGGAGAAGTTCGCCTTCCAGTGATTCAACCGGTTCCGCATGCTGGGACTGTACAATTAGGTAAATCTTGACGACATGATGTTAGAGTTTTAACCATTATTAGTGGCGGTCGGATTTAGGATAAAACCATTTGTTTAGAAAATTCGAGTTTCTTCCTCTTTAGCTTTCAATGTAGCAAGGGTTTGATGGGTATTGACTTTTATTTGCCTAGTTCTTTGTAAGCAGCTTCCAGGAGTGTGTTAGCACTACCGATACGACGTCCGCTATCCCATCGCTCGTCGTATTCCGACGTGAGTTTTGATTCTTGTATCTCCTTAAGGTTCTTTCCTGCTTTAACAGACTCAATGATACGGTCCCGAATGACAAGAAGCATGTCACGCCAGTCTCTGACTTCAGACACATTTGATAAAACGCCGTGTCCTGGAATGATCTTTGTCTCGGAGTCAGATATTTGAATTAGAAGGTCAAGTGCTTTGATAGTTCCTAGAAAACTTCCACCATTTTCGATATCAATATAGGGATAACTAGTTGTACGATAAATGTCTCCCGTATGTACTACATTTGACTGCTTAAACAGAATGTAGGAATCACCATTAGTGTGCGCATTTGGTGTTTTAAAGGCATAAACCGTCTCACCATTGATGTGAAACGACATATCTTCGCCATATGTAATGAGTGGTGGGGTCTGTGGAGAGCCGGCTATCTCCATTTGGCTGCGGACGTTGTCGTGTCCAAATATCAAGGTGCCCATGTTCCCAAAATTTTCATTGCCTCCTGTGTGATCGGGGTGCATGTGTGTGTTGACAAGGAAGCGAATTGGCTGTTGAGAGACTTCACGAATCGCAGCAACTATTTTGTCGGTTAGAGGCGCGTATTGATCGTCGATCAGGAATACGCCGTCATCTCCGATAAACAAGCCTATGTTCCCACCTGAACCTTGGAGGTAGAAAACTTGACCAGATACCGAATGAACTTTTATTTCAACACTGTCGAAGTTTTGTTTTGCCAATAAGTGCCAGCTGGGGATTAGGATGAGGATTATAGATGTGATTAATCGATGCAATCTTCGGCTCATGTTCTGAATACCTTTCTCGTTTCGTTGTCCGAACGCCTATGTTTGGATTGTCTTTCCTTGTTGGTAATCGTGTTTTTGGCAGAAACTAACATGGTCTTGAAGCTTATACCTTATTTCGGAAAGTTTTTTGAATGTTAGAAGAATATTTTAGAGTGCTCCGCCATTAGGAGATAGACACTGTCCTGTAATGTAAGAAGATTTTTCTGATGCGAGGAAGAGTGCAGCTTTAGCTATCTCCTCAGGCGTGCCCCAACGGCCCATGGGAATTGAGCGATAAGAGTTATTACGGACAGAATCGGCAATAAATTGGGTCATGGCTGTGTCCACATATCCCGGTGCTATTGCATTGACGCGTATGTTTCTTGACGCGACTTCGCGGGCCACTGACTTGGTGAACCCCAGTATTCCTGCCTTGGCAGCCGCGTAGTGTGGGGCATCCGCCAACCCAGCAATCCCAGCAGTGCTGGCAATGTTAACAATAGCCCCGCTGTTATGCTGGCTCATAAGCTTTAGTGCTTCGCGTGTACAGTAAAATGTTCCATCTAAGTGGACCGACAGCATCTTCTGCCAGCCGGGGTCTTCTAAGTTCATAGTCACATCCCAATGAGTCGAAATCACGTTTTCTGACATGTGAGCTTCTGCTTTTGCGTTAATCTCGCGCCAGCGTTTTGGAGTTTCGGCAATCCCGGCATTATTGACGAGGATGTCGATAGTATCGAGTGAGGAGAACATCTTTGAAACTTGTGCACTATTGGACACGTCTGCGATTAAAGTATATCTAGTGCCGAGTGTTTCAGCAGCAGCATCGGAATCGACATCATTTACATATACTTTTGCTCCCTCACGATGAAAGCATCTGGCGATAGCTCGACCAATTCCTG
>CAZFLB010000075.1:0-3516 GCA_964518945.1 uncultured Acidobacteriota bacterium
CGAGGGCCCCCTCCGTTGTTGGGGTGAGTCGGTGTTTGCGACTAGCGATGGCTATCCACTGACGAACTACGCGATCACCTACAACATATTGCTTTATTGTACGCGCGTCATATGCTTTGGCGTACCTTTCTAGAAAAGAATCCGCTGCCATTTGATCGTCCACACCAGATGTTGAAAAAATTCCAGGGCCGGTTGCATAAATCCGAGGACCTATTATTTCTCCAGACTCTACGAGATCGGCATAGCTAAACACATCATCGGTACTTGTTTGTGGGTCGCGTGTTGTTGTCACCCCATAAGCTAGATTCGCTAAATAATGCCAAACTTGAGTTTGGTGGACTTGCTTTGGTGCCCACATGTGTGCGTGAGCATCTACTAGGCCAGGCATCACCGTTTGTCCTGACACATCGATTACTGTTGCAGTCGATGGGTATGGAATATTTTCTCCGATAGCAGAGATACGATTGTCGACTACGACAATATTCCCCTTAAGTATTTCGTCGCCTTCCATCGTAATAATTCGCGATGCTCCTTTTAGGACTAATGTCCCTTTTGGACGAGGCCTTTGTAGTTCTACAACAACATTTGTTGAGTTACTGCTGCTCCCTAGTATTTGGCGATAGAATGTTGCGCCTTGAGACCAGAAGACTTCATTCCCATCCCGCGACCAACCCAAATAATTTCCACCATAACGAGAAAGCTTTTTGACTGGAACGACAGTGTCACCAGCGGGAGTGATGTCTAGGGTTAATGTTTCTTGACCCGCACGGGGAATGGCAACGACGTAGTGTTTGTTTTGAATGTTTACGAATGCTTGGACTCCGTCGGGGGAAAGAATAACCTCATCTGCAGCGGGCGGGGTCGGACCTGGTCCTGTACCTTTAAATTCGACGTGTAGTTTACGATCAAAGCCGTCTAGACGGATTGAGGCTAGCCCTTTAGAAGTGGTTAGATAAACTCGGTTTTGGTCATTTGCAAAATGAGGAAACCTACCACCGTCAGTTGCGGCGATAAGAGTTGATGGTCCTCCTGTTGCAGAGATTATGCGGAGGTCCATTGTGCCCGATGGACGAACACCACCTATTTCCTTTTCCTGAAATACATTCAAATCGGAATAGAGCTGGTCTTCACGAGTGCCAGTGATAAAGACGATATCTTCTCCGGAAGGTGTGTAAACAGGGTCGGCGTAGAAGGCGGGTTTTTTAGTAAGACGTTCGGGCGACGTGCCAATTGAGGCTCTATAAATGTGACCACCGTCTAGGGACCAGGTGACGAAAGTTATGTGCTTCCCATCAGGAGACCAACTAGGCATAAATTCACCTGTTTTGAGTTGAGTCAGACGTTTCGGTTCTCCATTAGGAAGGTTCATCGTCCAAACTCGATTGAAGGCGCTGAACGCAATTCGGTTTTTATCAGGTGATAGCCTGGGCCAACGTATCACTCGTGCTCTAACTTTTTCACTATCGTTTACCCGTCCACTGAAATGAATGCGAGGGCCGATTTCGGCTTTTATCTGAGCATTAAAAGGAATTTGGGATGAAGAGCCTGTTGCAAAATCGACCCGATGGATTTTACCTCCAATAGGAAGTACTAATGCTTTGCCGTCAGGTGTGAACGCGTAGCCTGGCATTGTGTCTCGAGTAGCACGTGACTCTTGGTCATCGCGAGTTACTGGATAGATAAGCCATCTTTCAGAACCGGTGGAGAGTTCACGAACGCGAAGGCCAGTATTGGTACGATAGCGTGTTCCGTAAACAAGGTGTTTGCCGTCGGGGGAGATCAAGGGACGCATTGCGCTGCCTTGAGCATTGGTTATCGTTGCCGTTTCACTGGTTTCTCGGTTGAAACGGACAATTTGCCATATCGGAAATTGTGCATTGTAATTGAATGAACCCTGGCGCTGACCATAGTAAATGAAACGACCATCTGGAGAGGCTACTGCACCAAGCTGATTATTGTGCTGGGCTCGTGGTGCTCCCCGTACTGGCGGTGCAGGAGGTGGAGGTGCGGGGCCGACCCGCACTCCGGTGCCTCCATCACGGTGGTACATGAAGACTGAATAGGTTCTTTCTGGAGGGCGAGATTTGGAAACTAGCAAGTAATTACCATCTGGTGTCCAAGATGGTGAAGCCATAGATTGGGGGCGAGCTTTTGTTGGACCGTCTTTGCTAACGGGTCTGGGGTTGGCTCCAGTGTTATCTATGAGCCAAAGGTTTTCGACACCACTCCGGTCACTGAGAAAAGCGATTGTTGAGCCATCCGGAGAAAACTGAGGCTGACTCTCGAACGAAATATCTCCGAAGATTCGTTTTGCTTCTCCACCTTCAATTGGGAGCGTATATAAGTCTCCCAACAGGTCGAAAACCATAGTGCGACCATCTGGTGAGAGATCGATAGAAATCCATGTTCCTTCATCCGTCGAGAACTCGATTGTTTTTGTTGCCTCTAGAGGGAGAGGGTTCTTATCTGGGTCTGATTTATCCGGTACAGTTATGGCTAGTGCTACGAAAAACAACCACTGCATTTCTGTCTCCTTAGTTGTCATGTGCATGCTAGCATGGGACATGGTGTCCTCAGTAATGACTGGCCTTGAGAGAATCCTCACGAGTGAGGTAGATGTGCTGGAGGGCAAACGAATTGGTCTAATAGCCAATGCAACGACGGTTGTTCAGACACTTCAGCACGGAATTGACTTGCTTTGTCAAAAACAAGGTATTGAACTCAAAGTCATATTTGGGCCCGAACACGGTTTACGTGGAACCGCGCAAGATCTAGAAGAAGTCGACGACGGACCAGATTCTGTTACTGGTCTTTCTGTGAAAAGTTTGTATGGAAAGACTCTTATTCCAAATCGGGAGATGCTTGAAGGATTGGATGCTCTTGTTTTTGATGTGCAAGATGTTGGTTCACGTTACTACACATATGTTTGGACGATGTCACACGCTATGGAAGCATGCGCGCGAGATAACCTTGAACTTGTTGTTCTTGACAGGCCTAATCCAATCAATGGTGTGCATGTCGAAGGCAATTTAATTGAAGAAGGCTATTTGTCGTTCGTGGGCTTGTATCCAATACCGAATCGTCATGGAATGACTTCAGGAGAGCTTGCAAAGTTCGTTAATGCCGAGTTCGATATTGGATGTGATCTCACTGTTGTTGAAATACGTGGCTGGTCCCGAAATCAGTGGTTTGATGAGACTGGGCTCCCTTGGGTAATGCCGTCTCCGAACATGCCAACGCTGAGCACTGCTACGGTTTATCCTGGTGCATGTTTAATAGAGGGAACAAATCTTTCAGAAGGTCGGGGGACAACTAGACCGTTCGAGATTATGGGCGCTCCTTGGTTAGATCCGGAGCAGCTTGTCCGGGACTTGCAGGCAAAGAATTTGCCTGGTGTTTTGTTTCGTCCATTGAGTTTTGTGCCGACTTTTCAAAAATTTTCAGATGAACTATGTCGAGGAGTCAAGCAACATAACATCGATCGAGAAACTTACCGACCTTAACTAAAAGTTTATG
>CAZFLB010000076.1:0-18571 GCA_964518945.1 uncultured Acidobacteriota bacterium
GGGAGATGGCGTCGGCGGGCGATATTAACTCTGAAGAGAAACGGCTATATCCTTGGGGTAATGGAGAGCCCACACCAGATCTCGCTAATCTTGACATGTGGTGCTCGGGACCTGTAGCTGTTTCCGCCTATCCTGATTCAGATAGTGCTTATGGTTGTCGCCAGATGATCGGGAATGTTTGGGAATGGACAGACTCTTCATTTGGCCCATTTCCCGGCTATGTTGTCGATTTTCCTTACCGTGACTACTCTGAGCCTTGGTTCGGTTCCAATAGAGTTTTAAGGGGTGGTTCTTGGACAACTCGTGCTCGTCTGATAAGAAATACTTATCGGAATTTCTTCCCTCCTTATCGTAACGATATCCTTGCAGGTTTTCGTACTTGTGCACGAAGAAGATCTTTGAAGTAAATCTTTTCTTTAAAAGGAAAAACCGATTTTTTAGAATGATTTTGTGGGTGAAAACTCGATAGACTGGTGCCAGAATTATAAGTTTCTTTTTTCAATCTAACGGCTTAGCGGCATCTATTTTTCTGATTGGTATCCAGATTAAGAGGTATACAAGCGCTGGGTAGATTACTAGTCCTAGAATGTAGCTGGGCGTGGCGTTGACTTGTATTGTTTGTTGTAAAACTCTGAAGAAAGGAGAGAGGTCGGCTCCAAGTACCAAAAACGCAAGAAGAACAGCCATTAATGATTCACCAGCAATGAATCCTGAAGAAATCAGAGTCCCCATGTTCTCTGCTTCCGTACGATGTTCCTCGGATGCTTGTTTTCGAGTCATCATCCAATCCAGTATTTTGCGGATGATAGAACCTGCGAACATCGCAGATGTTGATTCGAATGGTAAGTACATTCCGACTGCAATCAACATTGGTGACGGTGCTTTAAGAAGAATTAATACGAGAGCTAGACCCATGCCAACAAACACCAAGGGCCAGGCCATTTCTCCTCCAACGATTCCAGTTGCCATGAGTGCCATAAGGCCAGCCTGAGGCGCAGGGAGTTCGGCAGAGCCTATTTCGTAGACGCGATGAAGCGCCATTAGAGGAAGTGAGAGTACGCATGCTGCAACGAGGACACCTATTATTTCCCCTACTTGCATGCGCCACGGTGAGCCACCAAGGATGTGACCTACTTTGAGGTCCTGCATCATGTCACCAGCGATGCCAGCTGCACAGCACACAACTCCAGCTACGCCTAGCACGGCAGCAACGCCCTTGAGGTCGGTTAGTCCTATCGTAACCATCAGTACTGCTGAAATTAAGAGAGCACTCAGAGTAAGTCCTGATATTGGGTTGTTGGAACTTCCGATTAAACCAACCAAATAGGCAGCTACGGCAGCGAACAAGAACCCTAGTACAACCATAACGATGGTTAGTAACAGAGACCCTCCAATCGCACCCGAAAAATAGTAATAGAGAAACCATGTTGCTATAGCTGCTATGCCTATTCCAATCGCAGTCTTTTTGAAATCTATGTCTGTTTCGGTCTCTGTTTGACCTGAGTCTTTGTCGGGGTTCAGTGCAATGTTCTTGAAGGCTTTTCGTATCCCTGTTGAGAGTGATTCACGTAAATTGTATAAGGTGTATAACGCTGAGACGATCATTGTTCCAACGGCTAGAGGACGAATTTGCCTTAACCAAATAGTAATAGCTAAGTCGGAATTAATAGGATTAGTCCAACTGGGATTAAGAAACAGAGCCAAGGGTACAAGCACAATCCACCCCATGAGTGCTCCGGCAAAAAGAATTGCCGACACACGGATTCCGACAATAAATCCGACGCCCATGAGTGCTGGAGATAGAGCTGGAGCTGTTAGATAGAGTCCCCCGTTATAAGAGATTTGTTCTTTGCCGATTTCGATGACAGAGCGTCCAAAAGAAACGAACTGATTGGTGCTGTCGGCGATGATCCGTATACCGTTGGAATTTTTCAACAGTTCCCAGAGACCGGCGATTCCCATTGCCTTAAACACCCAAGATGCACTCGTTTGACCACCTTGGCCAGCCTTTACTATTTCTGCGGCTGCAACACTTTCAGGAAATGGTAGTTCAGCTTCTACAACGAGTGTGCGCCTAAGAATAATGATAAAGAGTACGCCTAGGAAACCACCAATCAGCATAATAGCGGTGCTCTCCCAGTAGCGGATATCTTCCCAAGCTCCAGCGATTACGAAAGCGGGAATAGTAAAGATAGCGCCTGCCACGAGCGCTTCTCCTACAGATGCGGTTGTGCGTGCGATATTTTCTTCGAGGATTGTTCCTCGAAATGGTCTAAGCGCTGCCATTGCCACTATCGCTGCAGGAAATGTGGCCGCTACCGTAAGTCCGGCCTTCATTCCTAGATACGCATTCGCAGCACCAAGAATGACCGCCATTAAAACGCCGAGGAAAATGGCTTTAAAGGTAAGTTCTGGCATTTTGGATGATCTCGGAACATATGGTACAAACGGCTTTTTTTTCACACCCGCCTCCAGAACAGGACTGAATGTTATCAGTTGTTTGCTGTCGATGGCTAACAAGTCTTATAGGCCTTGAAACGCCTATCAACGTTGTGAGGTGGAATCAGTGATTTACTGAAGACCGACAAAAAAGTGTTATTAATTTCGTTCGAAATGAGCGTGAAGCAGTTGCGTTACGCAGCACGTTAGCTTCTTCGCATAATCGATGTGTAGAAACTCGTTCGGTCCATGCGCGTTACTTTGGGGTCCAAGTACTCCAGTAATAATGAATTGAGCATTTGGGAATCGTTTTCCCAGCATACTCATGAAAGGTATCGACCCACCCTCACCCATGTGAAGTGCCGGTTTCCCATAGAAATTGTTTGAAGCATTATCGAGACTCTGTGCTAGCCAAGCAGCCAGTATTGGTGCATTCCAGCCAGCTGCTGGAGTTTGGAATTGGAGAGTTATCTTGGCCTCATACGGAGGTTTAGTAGTAAGGGTTTCCGTCAACACATTCATCGCCTGATTAGGGTCAAGTGTTGGAGGAATTCGTAAAGAAAGATTTAATGTTGTAGAAGGTCTTAAAACATTGCCTGCGTCTTCAAGTGTTGGGATGCCTTTTTGACCGGTAATGGATAGAGCGGGGCGCCACGTTCGGTTGAGTATGAGTTCGACGACGTTCGAATTCACCGAGTGAGTCTTGCCCGCCCAAGGGAACTTTAGTGAAACAGAGTCGCCTAATACTTTTGCAACAGCAGTAGCTTGTTGAATGCGTTCTTCCGGAATCGTTACATTAAGAAGTTCTGGTCGAATGAGGCCTGTTAATTGGTCTTCGATTCTCTCAATGAGTTGTCGGGCAATACGAAAGGACGAAGGAACAATTCCGCTAGCATCTCCTGAATGAACACCTTCTTCTAGTACATCAACTCGAAGTGTGGCGCCCACGAGCCCTCGAAGAGACGTTGTAGACCATAGCTGGTCGTAGTTACCTGCTCCTGAATCGAGACATATGATGAGACTAGGGGTTTGGATGAGCTTAGAAAAATGATCGACATATGCTGGAAGATCTGGTGAGCCGCTTTCCTCGGAAAATTCAATGAGCATTACGATGCGTGCGTGTGAAACTCCTTGTTCTCGCAATGCACGGAGAGCACAAATCGATGCAAATAGAGCATACCCATCATCAGCACCACCTCTACCATAAAGCAAATCACCTTCGCGCACCGGATTCCATGGATCGAGACCATTTCTCCATCCTGACATTCCAGGTTGCTTGTCCAAATGACCATACATCAAGACTGTTTCATCAGACTTTCCGGGGATCTCTAGTAAAATTAAAGGTGTTCTACCTTCCAGATAGCCGACATGTAGGTTAGCGTCATCTGGTTTATGTTCTTCTATCCAGTTTTTAGTTAGATCTAAAGCTTGATCAACGTAACCGTTTTTCTTCCAGTTTTTATCGAACATGGATGATACATTGGGAATGCGGATGTATTCCTTGATTGTTGGGAGAATATTATCTTCCCAAAATGTTTCAACAAATTTCTTGGTTTGTTGTGGTTCTACCATGTTGGAAATACTCCCCAATTACGTGCTTTATGTTGTCTGATAATTTTTCCAATTCAAGGTTACTTGATTACTTTAAAATACTGAGTAAAATTTCTGATTGGTACACTCTACTAGGGAAGGATATCCCTAAATTTAAATCGATTTTGGTGGTGTTTAATGGTTGCAGCAAACGCTCTAAGATATAGCAAATCAGATAAAAGAGTTTTTTTGGGGATCGCTGTACTAAGTTTCATTGTTATAGGCTTTCTGTTCTGGCTTATCTACTTTCGCAGTGAACCGACTAGCGCTCCCGAATGGACAAGATTGTTACCCGCTTTAAACGCATTTCTGAATTCTACCAGCGCCGTGCTTGTTGTAGGAGGAGTCTTTGCAATTATTAATGGTAAACGACGTCTTCATATAACGTGCATGCTTATGGCTGTAGCTGTTTCGGCAGTTTTTCTTGTAAGTTATGTGATTTACCATCATTTTCAAGGTAACACACTTTTTTTAGGACAAGGCATCGTTCGCCCGTTTTATTTCTTTGTACTTGTCTCGCACATAATTGGTTCGATAGCAGTAGTTCCCCTACTTTTGACAGTACTTTACTTTGCAGTTACGGATAGCTTTGTCCGACACCGTCAGCTGGCTCGAATAACTTACCCAATATGGCTCTATGTGTCGATAACTGGTGTGGCGGTTTTTGTTCTTCTGAAATATTGGAGCTGAATTGCGCTTTAGTTGTTGCCATAGGTGCTGTTCTTAGCCGATATCTGATAGATCGGGCAGCAATAAGTGTAACCAATATCCATTTATCTAAGACACGTATTCCTAATTTAAATCGTTTGGGTTCGTAACCTCTTGCTAAATGTATTTATGCCATTCGTATGGTTTTTTCAAAATGTGATCTTCCTCACTGTTTAAGCCACCCATCTATGCGAAAGTGTTTCTAAGCATGGATTTGAAGGAGGTAGGTAATGACTGAACATAAAGTAAGAAGTTTTCTGGTGCGAATGAATGAAGAGCGAGACCTGAGCATGCCACTAAATGAGAACTATCTAGAGCTCTGGGAAGCTGAAGACTTCGTTGTTTGTAGTATGGGTGACGACGAATTAGCTGAGATGGCTAATGATGGAAACCTAGAAGTCGCTGCATAGTATTCAATGCTTCAGGGAAATATCTGTGCAACTTGTGTCTAGACTCTGGAACCACATTAGATATGGTGCTATAGAAGAAAAACCACTGTATCTTGCGGTTGACATATACCTTACTTACACTATACTTAACTTACACCATTTGAGCTGTAATTCGAACAATTAAGGAAGTATTAAGAGATGATGAGTGCTTTGTTTTGGTTAAGTTTTATAGGCGTCTTTTGCGTACTGTGTAGTTTTTCGGTTGTTCTTTACACTGTTTTCGGGCTTGATTTGTCACCAGGTGGGCGAACAACTGATGTAAGCAGTGCTAATCGTTTTAATGATGTTTTGACCGGAGACTCAGAGGTGCGAAGAGCTGCTTAGCGGTTTTAGCGTAAGCCGGTTTGTTTGTTATTACGTTCCGTCCCAAGCATCAATTTTGCTTTTTACGGTTCGCCTATCGAGCTGAAGCCTGTTTGCTGTTTCTACGTAACTCCCTGTCTTTTTATAAACCACTACGCAATAACGTTGGAGTAATTCATCAGCAGTGAGTCTCGTCGTTTCTAGCTCAATTACAGAATCTGTTTCTTTGGGTATAACCGAGGTTAGTGGCACATAAGACTTGCGGATTAGAATATTTTTTACGCATTGTTCTAACTCGAGGAAATTTCCAGGCCATGAGTAATTGTTGCCAAGTTGCACATTAATTGAGTCTCGGACTTGTTCTGCAATTCCATCTGCCTCTTCATTTCCGACTAAGCTTTGAATGACTCGCGTCACTAGCTCCTGCAAATCGTCTGGGGCATCAGACAGTTGTTCTCTGAGCGTTGGTGTCGTAATCACATCTGAACACAACAGGAAATACAGTTCCCGCTGAAATTTGCCGTTGTGCATGTCCTTAGTTAAGTCAGTGTTGCTTCCAGATATAACCTTCCCGGTGAACTTTCTCTTTTTAGTATCTCCGATTGGCTGAAACTCACGTGTTGTAAGTATTTGGGACAATTTTATTTGGAGTGGGAACGCTAGTTGGCTGATCTCTTTGAGGAAGATAGCCCCGTATTGTGAACAAGTTGCAAGCTTTCCTTTTAGGTCTGAACGAGCTCCAGTGAACGTACCTTGCCGATGTCCACACAGTTGTGATTCCGCCAGTATGGGTTCATGAGCCGACAGATCTAGGGGAAAGAATGACTTGTCTGCATTGAATTCAAAGCTTTGGACAGCCACCTGAAAAGGAATGTATCCAGACAAGGCGAGAACCTGCGCGACTTTTTCTTTTCTTGTTCCTGCGGGGCCAAGAACAAGCGTTGGAATTTCGGACATCTTTCCCTTTAATTTTTCGCGATAATTCCTTATATCTTGCGTGAAGATAGACTGCCATATCTTGATTCGGAGGCGCTCTATGGCATTGGATTTTCCTCGGACAAGATTGCGTATGTAATGTAAAGACCGCTGAATCTGGAAGAATAGAGCGAACCAATCTGGAACCTCATTGTCAATGTCATTAGCTGAGGTATTTGGCAATACTGCAAAGTAAAAACGTGTTAAATCGACAAACTTACTGTAGAAAAGAATCTCACTTTTGTCTCTTGCCACTTCGAAATCTTCTTCGAAGTGGTAATAGGACAAATAAAAGACAAGCTCTTGATATAGTTGAGTTTCTTCTTTGGATGGCACCTTTCCTTCGACGATCCGAGTTCGGAGAGTGTCAATTAAAGGAGTCCCTAGTTCTACGAGGACTTTTTTATTAACTTGCTCCATCCGAAGCTGGTCGTTGTGATCTCGAGTTAGTTCTTGATAGTGAGCAAACGAGATTATTTTTTTTTGGGGTTCGAAAGGGTTTGCATGGAACAGTGCCGATAGGCTAGTCGCCAGCTGTTTTTCCTCCGGTGTCATTAGTCTAGCCATAGAGTGTGTCCATAATTTGTACATAGAATGACATAAATTGTATACATATTGAAAGACTTATTTTTTGGATGTTTTGATAAATTGATAAATTGGATCGCCGCGGTCTTTTTGTACTCGTTATTTTTCAAGATATATCGTATTAGAAAAGGTCTTTTCTGAACGTATGTACATATAATGTACATATCTATACTAAATATGTATACACTAGTAATATTTTCGGTGTAAAGAAATTGACTTGAGTTCAATTGACCGAAAGGTCAAGGGTTTTTGTCTCAATGGCAAAAACGTGATGGATGTTTCAGTTGGTGAGGTGGTGCTGCAGTAGTCGTGGTTAGGGGAATGGAGTTTTTGCTAATTATTTTGAAGGTTCCTACGTGACGGCAATGCAAAAGAGCAGTAGAATCTTAAGCATTATGTTTGTCCTGTTGTACCTCATGCTTTGGTTTCAAGAAGTCGAGCTGGCACGATATTTTAGTGCTGATCAAAAAGTAGATTCTGATCAAGGTCTGCTTGTTTATTCTGCTTCTACTTCTGAAGGGGAGCAAATCAACTATGAGCGCCCTGTTGTGTTGCTGCCTATACATATGAAAGAAGGTCAAGTTCATACAAGTCAGCGCCGGTTTGTACGACTAGTGAATGGTGAGAAGCGCGATGTTGGAGCACACTACTTTGAGGCCGAATTAATTGGCAAAACCTCTTTTGAACAATTTGATGATTGTTTAAAGATTCGACGTTACTCTGTTCGTATGGACTTCAAAGGAACTCAACTAAGTGAGAAGGTAATCGAGTGGTATGCCAAAGGCATTGGGCTTGTTAAGTCCGAAGGGGAACGTTTGTGGCAAAACGCAAAGGGAGTTGTTGTTCGTTCTGAGCGGATTGAGTAAAGTGCTTGGTTTTATTCAGACATTGTCTAAAGCCTGCTTCAAGTCATCAATTAAGTCTTGAGAATCCTCCAAGCCTACGGACAAGCGCACCAAGCCATCTGTAATTCCAACACGTTGTCTCTCATGCTCTTCGACGTCTGCGTGAGTCATAGTTACTGGGTGTGTTACTAATGATTCCACGGAACCTAGGTTTTCAGCAAGAGTCCAGAGTGTTACCGAGTCCATTAGCGCTTTACCTGCTGCAACACCCCCCTCAACTTCAAACCAAACCATTGCACCGTAGCCGTCCGCCTGTCTAGTCGCTAGGTCATGTTGTTGATGGGACGGTAGTCCGGGATAACAGACTTTTGTAACTTTTGGATGCGAAGTGAGAAATTTTGCAATATCCATTGCATTCTTGCTCTGGGAATCCATTCGGACTGATAGCGTTTTACACCCTTGCAGTGTCAACCAAGCTACTTGTGGAGAAACAATTGTTCCAGAAGCATTTTGAACAAATTGTATTTGTTCATTTAGTTCTTCAGTTCTGCTGACTACAGCTCCTCCGACAGTAGCGTTGTGACCCTCAAGATATTTTGTTGTGCTGTGAATAACGAGGTCAGCTCCTAGCTCGATTGGTCGCTGATAGTATGGCGTAAGAAATGTGTTATCCACTGCGTGAAGTATTCCTCTATCTTTGGCAATGTTTGAGATTGCCTCAATGTCAGTCAATTTTAGGGTTGGATTTGCTGGCGTCTCAGTTAGTATCAGACGAGTGTTTTTCTGAATGCTAGCCTCCACTTCGTTGATTGATGAAGTGTCTGCGAAGGTGAAATCGATGCCGAATCGACTGAAAATCTTTGTACACAATCGGTAAGTACCGCCATACGCAACATCAGAAACAATTGCGTGATCCGAAGCATTTAAGAAAGTTAAGAGGACTGCATGGACAGCTGCCATGCCTGTTGCAAAACAAGCACATCCTGCACCATTTTCTAGTATGGCGAGTTTTCGTTCTAGTGCTGTGACGGTAGGATTGCCGGAGCGAGAATATGAAAACCCCTTTGACATATAGTTGTCTACCGATTCTTGGACATATGTTGTGGATTGATAGATTGGTGTCAAAATGGATCCCGTAGTTGGGTCTGGCTCGATGCCGGCATGAATTTGCTTAGTTGTAAAACGCATTAGTTAAGGATCTCCTTAGGTCGGTATCATGAGAGACAAACTCATGTGTTGAAACAGTTTCATAATAGCTTATAGCTTACTTCAGCAGGCGGGCCTTGCTTACAAGACACTAATCGTTCTACTTGTGGATAATCAATTGTAAGACATTTTTAAATAAGGAAGTGAGTCTAATATAGAATCTTGACATGAACATACATCCCAGTGCAGGAAAGGTTGCAGATCCGTCTGTGCGTGTAGCTGTGCAGAGGCTTTTAGGGGAATATTATGACACTACGTCTACAGAGCCAGTGTTATTCGGGACGTCTGGACACAGGGGCTCGTCATTGAAGGGGAGCTTTAATGAGGGCCATGTTTTGTCCATTACTCAGGCGATTTGTGACTATCGTCTTACACATGGAATCGATGGTCCTTTATTTCTTGGTATTGATACTCATGCACTTTCTGAGCCGGCGAGCATAAGCGCTCTCGAAGTGCTGTCTGCAAATGGGGTTGATGTTTGGGTAGATGCATCGGGTGGTTTTACTCCGACGCCGGTCGTTTCCCATGCAATTTTGAGTGTCAAAGTTGCTGATGGCGTAGTCATTACACCATCACATAATCCACCGGAGTACGGTGGATTTAAATACAATCCACCCCATGGAGGACCTGCTGAAGCTGCTGTAACAAAATGGATTGAACGTCGAGCCAATGAAATTCTTGGTGATGACATACCGCGCAAAAAGCCGAATTGCCGAGCATACGATTTCCTCCAGAACTATGTTTCTGACTTGGATTCAGTGATCGATATGAACATCATTAAGAGTTCCGGGTTACGTATTGGTGTTGATCCTATGGGGGGAGCGGGTGTTTCCTATTGGGAAGCGATTGCAGAAAGATATGGTCTTGACATTAAAGTTACCAATCGTGTGGTCGATCCTACATTCCGGTTCATGACAGTTGATTATGACGGTGAAATTCGAATGGACTGCTCCTCACGTTATGCGATGTCGCAACTAATTGGTCTCAAGGACCAATTTGACATTGCTTGGGCTAATGACACGGACAGTGACCGTCATGGAATTGTAACTCCGAGTAGAGGACTTGTTGGTTCAAATGACTATTTAGCCTTAAGCATCGATTACCTGTTTCAAAATCGAAACTGGCCTGTGAGTTTGGCTATTGGAAAAACTTTAGTATCGAGTTCACTAATCGATAGGGTGGTTACTCGACTGAATCGCAAACTTGTGGAATTGCCTGTCGGGTTCAAATGGTTTGTACCTGGTCTGCTTGAAGGTGAAATCGGTTTTGCTGGTGAGGAGAGTGCCGGGGCAGTTTTTTTGCGTCGTGACGGAAGCGTTTGGACTACGGATAAAGACGGGATCATTATGGGATTGCTTGCTGCGGAGATGATGTCGAAAACAGAAAAAGATGTAGGAGAGCTATACTCACACATGACCGAGGCTTTAGGGAAGCCGTTATACGACCGTATCGATATACTTGCTACGCCAGAGCAAAAGAAAAAATTGTCGACACTTTCTTCCTCGGAAATCAGTGTAACTGAAATTGCTGGTTTCCCAATTCTCCAAATACTTACTCAGGCACCGTCCAATAAAGCCTTGATTGATGGTGTCAAAGTGGTTACTGAACATGGTTGGTTTGCAGTGAGACCTTCAGGAACGGAAGATGTTTACAAGCTTTATGCAGAGAGTTTTATCGATGAAGGGCATCTTAAAGAAATACAGGAGGATGCCCAAAACCTAGTGAATTCAGTCCTCTTATGAAGATTTATCGGTTGCAAAATGGAGTTAAGCATTATTCTTGGGGTGACACGGCTTTCATACCAGAGCTCCTAGGCCTTGATAATACCAAGAAACTACCTTTTGCCGAACTATGGATGGGAACACATCCCTCGCTTCCATCTAGTATCGAGTCTGATGGAGTTCTCAAGCCTATCGAGGAGGTTGTTGGTGAGAGTTTTCCTTATCTAATGAAAATATTGTCTGCTGCAAAGCCTCTTTCGATTCAGGCGCATCCGAGTGTTAAACATGCAAAGGAAGGGTTTTTTCGTGAGCAGGAAGCTTGCATTCCTATGGACTCACCATATCGTTTGTACAAAGATGCTAGCCATAAGCCCGAGCTACTTTGTGCGTTAACCGATTTTTATGCATTGTGTGGTTTCAGAAAGGATACTCCTCAGGAGCTTAAGGATATTAAAGCAGACTCATTAAAAGGACTTTTTCAAAAGTTGATGATTATGCCTCAATCGGATGTTGATGCTGTTCTGGGGCCTATAATCGAGCGACTTCAAGGAAAGGATTTTGAACGAAAGGATCGAGAATATTGGGTTCTACGTTGCCACGAACTGTTCTCGGAAGAAGGTCACTTTGATCGTGGATTGTTCTCTGTCTACCTTATGAATCTGGTTTACTTGAAGCCAACCAATGCAATTTACTTTGATACGGGAACCCTGCATGCTTATCTTGAAGGTTCTGGCATTGAAATTATGGCGAACTCTGACAATGTGCTTCGCGGTGGGCTTACGAGTAAGCATATAGACATACAGGAACTGCTCAAAGTTGTAGCTTTTAGAGCGGAGGCCCCTCACGTACTAAGTCCCGAACAGTTAGGGCAAGGTGAGTGGCGCTACAATACGCCGGCTAAGGAATTCGAACTTAGGCGGATTGACGATTATTGTTATTGTGCTTCGGATCATGAGCCAGAAATATTGATAGTAGTGAAAGGCAACTTTGTTGTTGGCAATATCTATCTTGAGCGAGGGGATTCAGTATTGGTGCCTCACGGGGTGGGCTATAGCGTTAAAGGTTCAGGAATCCTGTACAAAGCGACGATTCCCAAATGTTAACGTTTAGAGGTAGGTCTCCTGTTGAACTTGCCTTCGGTACTAGTGGCTTGAGAGGGCTTTCTCGAGATATAACCGACCTAGAGGCATATGTGAACACATATGGGTTTTTAGCTTTTACTGGTGCTAAAAACGGTGCTGTTGCTGTAGCGGGTGATTTGAGGCCAAGCACTGACAGAATCTTAGGTGCTGTGTCACGAGCGATCGAAGACTTTGGGCTTAATGTGGATTATGTTGGCAAGATTCCAACGCCTGCACTGATGCTCTATGGCATCAAGCAAGCGAGACCAACTGTGATGGTTACTGGTAGTCACATTCCGTTTGATAGAAATGGCATTAAGTTTGGAAAGTTGTCGGGTGAAGTCCTGAAAGAAGAAGAAGAAGCTATTCTTGAAGTGGTTAAGCAAACACGTGCATTTGAGTATGGTAAGCCAGTCGAGCAATCGCAGTTTGATGACGATGGTATGTTAAAGCGAAAAGTGGCATTACCTGCAGTGAATACCGAAGGCGCTTCAGATTATTTAAAGCGTTATACAAATTTTTTCCCTCCGGGAGTACTAACTGGGATGCGGGTGATAGTCTTTCAACATTCTGCTGTTGGAAGAGACCTTTTAGTCAAGGTCTTGAAAGCCCTTGGAGCCATTGTTTCTGTGTCGGGAAGAAGTGAAAATTTTATACCTATAGATACAGAGGACATAAGCGTTGACCGTCTTGTAGAACTCCAGCGAATGGTTGATGAAAGTGATGGCGTTGATGCCCTTGTATCTACTGATGGTGACAGTGATCGACCATTAGTTGCGGGAGTCGATTCTGACAGCAAGGTCCGTTTCTATGGGGGTGATCTGTTAGGGATCGTTGTAGCGAAGTATTTAAATGCTGATGTTGTTGTAGTTCCAGTTAGTACAAATGATGCCGTGGATAATGCGCTGAGTGCCCAAATCACTAAAACAAAGATTGGGTCGCCATATGTGGTGAAGGCGATGTTAGAAGCGGAAGGTGAAAACGTAGTTGGTTGGGAAGCGAATGGGGGATTTCTGACAGGAACAATCATAGAGAGGCATGGACGAAAGCTTGATCCTCTTCCAACCCGTGATGCAGTTCTTCCAATTATTTCTGTATTAGCAGCTGCAGCGGAAAAGAAATGCTCTCTAAGTAGTATTTTTTCGGAGCTTCCTCCTAGATTCAGTAAAGCTGGTCTCTTAGACAATGTCTCTCCAGAAGTGAGCCTTCGTATTTTGCATAGATTCACTGCTGGTGACCATCGTACGATTAGTTTAGAGCTAGAAACATACTTCACTCGAGAACTTGGTTTCGGTACTGTAGACAAAATAGATGTTACAGATGGACTTCGTATACGCTTTGCAAATGGTGATATCGCACATGTACGACCGTCAGGAAATGCTCCACAGCTTCGGATCTATGCAGTTGCTGACTCCCAGTCTCGAGCAGAGGCTATTGTGGAACATGCTGTGCGTGCTCCTGACGGTATTCTTCGTCGTCTTACAGCCCGAAGTATTGGAAGCAGTGAGGTCTAATCTTCGGTTTGGTAGAAACACTTTGAAAAGATCGTGATGGAATTTGTGAGTCGTACTTTCTTCTAACAGGGATTGTGAGGATTTAATGATTACCTTAAGAACATTCATTGTTGCATTCGTTGCTGTTTTTGTCGCTGGAGTTGTTGCGGGACAGTGGAATCCCTATGCAGACATCATTTTTACAAATGGTCAAATTGTTTCGGTTGATAAGTCGTTCACGATTCACGAGGGCATTGCAATTAAGGATGGTCACATAATTGCTATTGGTTCGAGTCAGTCAGTAATGTCCCACCGTGGCGATAGCACTCAGGTGAAGGATCTTTCGGGGCGTGCTCTCATTCCGGGAATTCAGGATTCGCACATTCATTTTCTCGGACTTGGTCATGACGTGAGCTATGGAATTGAACTCAGTTTTGTGAAAAATGCTAAGGAGATTGTCGATCAAGTACGGGTTGTCAAAGATAGGGTGGGGTATGAGTCTGGTGAGTGGCTGACCGGTCGAAGATGGGATCAGTATAAGTATCCCGAAATGGTTACGCGTTGGGATCTTGACAAAGTAGCTCCGGATAATCCGATTGCTTTGTATCGTGTTTATAGAGGGATTGCTGTTAACACGGCAGTGTTCCGACTCATGGGGATCGAAGAGGAAAACCCAGATACTTGGCCTGAGTGGTGGCTTGAAGATCCGAAGAATTTTACTTTCGAAGATGAAATTTATCGAATTTCAAGAACTATGAGGATTAACGGAGAGGAAAAAACATTAGAAGTACCAACTGGAGTTTTCCTAGGTTCTAACGGTTCGGCTCTAGTGACAGCGCGTCCACCAGATCGTTCTATTGAGCAGGACATCGAGAGTGTTCGATTGGGAGTGAAAGAAATGCTTCGTCTTGGTGTCACGAGTATTATAGACCCGTCATCACGTATGGGTCACAACATGCGTGTTTATCAGGCAGCATATAACAGAGGTTATTTAGATCTTCGTATTGCAGCAGTTTACGAAGGGACTTTTAATCGCCACGAACCTGCACAGATTGACCAATACCTTGATCACCTTAAGATTAATAATCTTGGCAATAATTTCTTACGCTGGCGCGGTGTGAAGGTATATGCCGACGGTGGTGTAGGCACAAGGAGCGCTTGGGTGTCTGAACCCTTTGCGATGTGGGAGGAGCTAGAAGGGACTAAAAACTTCGGATATCCGGTAGTGTCTGACAACCAATTACGAGAGATGCAATTTAGAGCAGCACTCAAACACGGTTGGGATCTGCATACACACAATACCGGTGATCAAGCTATGCGTCAGACCGTAGATTTGTATATGAAACTTCTCAACGAATTGCGCGAATCTCAAAAAGGGTTTGATCCGAGGTGGAGTATCATCCACGCGTATTTTCCTATTGAACCTAAGACTCGTGTGCTCGAGGATATGGCGAATTACGGTATTGTTGCGGCGACGAATCCAGTATTTAATTGGCAACAGGGTTATTCATTTGCGACCAACTCGGGGCGGGCAAGGATGGCGCGTCTGCAACCGTTTCGCAGTTATACTGAAGGAGGAGTAGTAATGGCATCGGGATCGGATTATGGTGTCACTACTCACAACCCTTGGATGGGCTTTTATGCTTTTGACTCGAAAAGATCAAAAGACCTGTCAAGTATTTGGGCCTACAGAAACCATCGGGATTGAAGATGCTTTGCGTTCCTATACGTGGAATGGTGCATATTTAACTCATGAAGAAGATTCAAAAGGTAGTCTTGAAGTCGGTAAGCTTGCGGATCTTGTTGTACTTGATGTCAAAGACATATACTCACTTGAGCGAGATCCAGAACTTTGCTTCGAGATGGACGACAAGGTGTTACTAACCATGGTAGAGGGGCGGATCGTTTTTCAGAAAAAGGAAGCCTTCCCATCATTACAGTGATTTGCCTACGCTGAGTAATTTCGTGGAAGACTGGATTTAGAAATCTTGAGATTGAAGCTCTCGGTCAATGGTGAGTTACATGTTGTTGATGTGGATCCGAATACGCCTCTTCTGTATGTTCTCCGTAACGACTTAGGTCTGAACGGTCCGAAGTTTGGTTGTGGCCAAGCACAGTGCGGTAGTTGCACTGTACTCGTGGACCAAAAGCCCCTTCGTTGTTGTGTTGTTCCGGCTTCTGCGGCCGTTGGTCGCGAGCTGGTAACTTTGGAAGGGATTGGTACTCGGGATGAGCCACATCCACTTCAGCAAGCTTTTATCGATGAACAGGCCATGCAGTGCGGGTATTGTGTAAATGGTATCTTAATGGGAGCACTTGCATTTCTCAACGAGAATCCTAATCCGAGCGAACCAGAGTTACGTAAAACTTTGGCTTCTTATCTTTGTCGATGTGGCGCTCATGATCGCATTCTACGAGCGATTCAGAAAGCTGCGAAAGAGATGTCTAAGTGAGTTTACCTAGCACTTCCCGTCGAGAGTTTTTCAAAGTTTCTGGCGCTCTTGTCGTGAGTTTTTCATTTGTTTCGTGTGAGACAGAAAACCCTGAGATATCGAAAGAACTTCCGGGAAGTTTGTCTACTAATCCTAACCTTGATGCCTGGTTGCGTATTCAAAGTGATGGGAGGGTCAGAATTTTTACGGGAAAAGCAGAACTTGGACAGGGCATCAAAACAGCACTTTTGCAAATTGCTGCTGAGGAGCTAGATGTTCGGTTAGATCAAATGGACATCGTGAGCGCTGACACGGCTGTAACTCCGGATGAAGGGTATACCGCGGGTAGTATGTCTATCCAGAGAAGTGGGATTGCCATTCGGTCTGCTGCTGCTGAGGCGAGGAGTATTTTACTCGAAATTGCTGCTAGCCACCTAGGTCTATTATCTTCCGAACTTAATGTTAAAGAAGGCCTTATCTCAGGCGTAGGAAATGGACAAAGCGTTAGTTATGGGGATCTTATTGGCCCAAAGACACTTCATCGTAGGGTAACGGGAACAGCTAAGCCGAAATCTCCCGATCAGTACCGTTTAGTTGGAAAGTCAGTTCATCGTCGCGACATAGCGCAAAAAGTGTTTGCAGAGACAACTTTTATTCAGGATCTTAAGCTCGATGGCATGGTACATGCGCGCGTGTTAAGGCCTCCCAGTTATGGTGCACAGTTGTTGAGTGTGAACGATACTCTAGTCAGTGAAATGCCTGGTTTTATCTCTCTGGTGCGGGATGGAAGTTTCCTCGCTGTTGTTAGTAGGAGGGAAGATCAAGCAATCGCGGCTGTTGATGTGCTGCGTGCCAATTGTAAGTGGACATCAGGAATTAAATTGCCTGACTCAACCACGTTGGCACAGAGTTTACGACAAGCATCATCTGATTCTTCGGTTGTTTCGACGAGTGGATCAAATTTAAGTGAAGTGGCGAGTCATTCTGTGGAGGCTGATTACTTTAAGCCATTTATAGCGCATGCATCTGTTGGTCCGTCTTGTGCATTAGCTCATTACAGCTCTAGCCAAATGAAAGTGTGGACGCACGCTCAAGGTGTTTTTCCTTTACGTTCAGCACTTTCTACGGTTCTTGAACTTCCTGAAGAAAAAATTCGGGTAATTCACATGGATGGCTCTGGTTGTTACGGACACAATGGCGCAGACGATGTCGCATGCGATGCAGCTTTGATTGCGCGTGCTCTTCCAGAGAGAGCTATTCGAGTACAGTGGATGCGTGGAGATGAGTTTGCTTGGGAGCCTTTAGGGTCTGCGATGTCGATTCATACAAAGGGGTCTATGGATGAAGACGGTAATATCGTAGAGTGGCACCACGATTTGTGGAGCTTCCCTCATAGCACGAGGCCCGGGCGTCGCAGATCTACTTTGCTTGCAGCTTGGCACTTAGCTTCCTCTGAGTCCTCTCCGATTGCTCGCAACATTCCCTTATCGTCAGGGGGGGCTGATCGAAATGCAGTGCCGCTCTACTCATTTCCAAACCACGTAATAACCAAACATTTTATTCATGAAATGCCTGTTCGAGTTTCAGCGTTGCGGTCCTTGGGTGCTTACGCAAATGTATTTGCCATTGAGTCTTTTATAGATGAGTTGGCACAGGCTGGTAATATTGATCCGCTCGAAATCAGGTTGCGACATCTAAAGGACTATCGTGCCCGTGAGGTTCTTCTAGCTGCTACGGAGATAGCCGGTGTGAAACCGGCAGTTCCTGGATGTGGACGAGGTCTTGGATTTGGGCGCTATAAAAATCAAGGCGCCTATGTTGCAGTTATTGCTGATGTTATCGTAGATCGTACTACTGGTGATGTGCGTGTCAAGCAAGCTTTTGCTGCAGTCGATGTTGGTCAAGTTGTGAACCCAGACGGACTCCGAAATCAGATTGAGGGAGGGATGTTGCAGTCAACGAGCTGGACACTTAAAGAGGAGATGCAGATAGAAAGCGATGCAATGTTGAGTACGGACTGGTCGAGTTATCCGATTCTCAACTTTGAAGAAGCTCCGAAACTGCAAGTGACAGTTCTGGAACGTCAGGAAGAACTCCCGGTTGGTGCGGGCGAAGCGGCACAGGGTCCAACTGCTGCTGCCATTGCAAACGCAATTTTCTATGCCACTGGAGTTCGGTTCAGGACACTCCCGGTAACACCTAAAAGGGTGTTGCATGCTCTTTCCAGACTATGATTTCAGGATAGAGTTAATCGTTAATCGTTTCTTTGACTTCCCAAATCGATACTAGGGGAAACAACTTAGCAAACAAGACATAACAAAGAATGAACGCAGAGAATTCTGCGGCTGTAGCAGCGATTTCCACAATAGAAGGACTATAAACGGTGGTTTGCCACATTTGCTCGGAGCGGGGAAGGGAGGCAGAACTAGTAACGATGATGAATCTTTCGAGCCACATTCCGATGAGGACTGAAGTTGAGGCAATGACAGATCCCAGCACGGATCTACCTCGTCTAAATGACAGGATGCCGATAGGAATGAAGAAGCATGAGATCACCATTCCCCAAAAATATGGAGCATAGACACCGGTCAACCGGCTAGACAGGACTGCCATTTCTGCGTGTTCGTGTCCATACCATGCTGTCAAATGCTCGGCGAGTGTAAAGTATGCCCACAAGCAGGCCATTGTTATTAGAAGCAAACTG
>CAZFLB010000077.1:0-14021 GCA_964518945.1 uncultured Acidobacteriota bacterium
GGGTCTGTGCCTTCTGTTGCTTTGCAGGCTCGTGGATAACCGACACTCGGAAGTGACGACTTTACAGCGCCAAATCCTCCTTTTGGAGCACTTATTACTTATTACTTGAGAGAAGCAATAACTACAGATAAAGAGAAGAGACTAAGGGAAGAACAAGTACTTCGCGAAAAGGGTGAAAATATCCCTTTCCCGGGGTGGGAACGTCTTACTGACGAAGCTATCGAAATGAACCCCAAAGTATTTATTACAGTTCGCGATCTTGAAGGAAGGGCTGTTCGTCGCCTAGTTGGACCTGCTTCTCCAGGGATTCATCGCATTAACTGGGACTTAAGATTACCGCCTCCTGATTCGATCGACTTAAGTGTTTCAGGGTTTCAACCCCCTTGGGTATCACCGAAAAAAGGACCTTTCGCATCCCCCGGTTCTTACCAGGTGGAAATGGCAATTGTTGATTCTTCCGGAGCGATATCCGTTTGCGAACGACCGGAGTTTGAGGTGAAAGCGGTCCCTGGCATGGTTCTTCCAGAGCCAGATTATCGTGTAGTAGCTCTTTTCCAGTCTCAAACGAGTGATTTAGTAAGACTCGCTGAGGGTGTTTTAGTAGAGATCCGCGGCGCTCAGTCTCGGTTGCGTCATATGAAAGAAGCACTTATTGAAACACCGCGTGTTGGAGCAGCCATTTTTTCTGATATCGAGAAGGTTGAAGTACTACTGGAAGATTTAAGGGGCCGTTTAGTTGGCGATCGTATTCGGAGTGGCTTAAATGAGGCAACAGCCCCTTCGATTCTCAGCAGGCTCGGACGTATTTCCAGCAATCATTGGGAAACGAGACAAGAACCTACTGTAACGCAGCGGAAAAGTCTTGAAATTGCTCAACGCAATCTTGAAGTTGTAAAAAATGAGCTTGCGTCTGTCTTAGATGTCGATATTACTAACCTAGAAGAGGAACTTGCAAAGTCTGGAGCACCTTGGACGCCTGGTCGAAAACTGCGTTAATGCAAATATTTCCAGCTTTTAAAATCGTTCTGTTGATGCTTGTGATGGGCATCTACATGGCGGAAGGCTTTAATGATACTGAGATCGTTTTCCGCAACGGGTCTCGATTAGCTGTTAAGACTTTCAAAATTCAAGGACAATTAATTACGTTTACAACGATTGAAGGGAGGTTGTTGTCCTTACCGTTGAGGCATATCGACGTTCCGAGGACGATGGGAGAGCCAGATTTAGCCAGTGATAAGGAATTGCAGACAAGTAATAGTTCTTTAGTAGAAATGCTTCCGTCTATTTCTGGAACCGATGCAACGGATGGACGCAAGCTTCCTCAAGCTCCGGCAGTGGTGGCAAGAGATGAGCTTGGGCGTGTGGCTGTCCGGGCAGTTCGTATCCATGACTCAATCTCAATTGATGGGGTTCTTGATGAATCGATTTACGAAAAAATTCCTAGCATTAGCGATTTCATTCAACAAGAGCCTCTTGCTGGAGAGTTGGCTACTGAGCAGACGGAGGTATGGGTCCTGTTTGATGATCGTAACCTTTATGTTTCAGCACGATGTTGGGATAGTCAGCCAGAGAAAATGGTAGCGAATGAGTTACGGCGGGATGGTACAGGTATCTTTATGAATGATAATTTCGCTGTAGTCCTAGATACATTTTTCGATCGACGCAATGGCTTCTATTTTTATACGAATCCTCTTGGTGCTATTTCAGATGGTCAGCTTACAGATGAATCAGATACGAACCGTGATTGGAATGCTGTTTGGAATTTGCGAACTGGGCGTTTTCAGGGGGGTTGGACTGTGGAATTTGAGATTCCTTTTAAGTCATTACGTTACAACCCCGGAAAAACTCAGGTGTGGGGCATTAACTTCAGACGCGTAGTGCGATCGAAGAATGAATGGAGTTACTTGACAGAAATTGACCCTGCTTTTGGTTTTCGGGGAATGACGAAAATGTCTCGGGCTGCTGTTCTAACAGGTCTCGAGGTTCCAAGACAACCATTTAATCTTGATGTAAAGCCATATTTCAAATCTGGAGTAAGAACAGACCTAAGCTCACTTTCGCCTTATGAAAACAAGCTAGCGGGGGATGTTGGTATTGACGGAAAGTACGGAGTTACGAAGGGTCTGACCTTCGATTTTACTTACAACACAGATTTTGCTGAAGTTGAAGATGATGAACAACGGTTAAACCTTACACGTTTTAATTTGTTTTTTCCTGAAAAACGAGAATTCTTTCTGGAGGGACAAGGCATTTTTGCGTTTGGTGGACGCCAGACGACACGACGCGATCGAGCATCGAATGACACTCCAATTCTTTTCTTTAGTCGCCGGATTGGCTTAGATGGCCAAAATATAGTACCTACTAGAGTTGGTGGACGTTTAACTGGCCGAGCAGGAAAATACACGGTGGGAGCTCTGTTTATGCAAACAGATGAAGTTTCAGAGATAGGGGCGCCAGCAACAGGTTTTTCTGTACTTCGAATCAAGAGGGATGTTTTCCAACGAAGTAATATCGGAATAATCGCTACTCATCGCTCTCAGTCTTTAAGTTCAGATGGCTCAAATTCTGTTTTGGGAGCCGATGCAAATCTTACCTTCTTTCAGAATATGGATATCAACGCCTACTATAGTCGGACAGAAACTTCGGGAGTTAATGGAGGCCAAAAGGACAATGAAAGCTACAGAGGGCGTTTTTCTTACGGAACTGATAGCTACGGGGTTGAACTCGAACACTTAGTAGTGGGTGATGGTTTCAACCCTGAAATTGGGTTTTTGCGTCGCAGTGATTTTGCAAAGAGCGGAGCAGTTGTGCGAGTAACTCCGCGTATGACCCGGTGGGCGTCTATTAGAAAGCTAGAATTTGAGGGTGCATTTAATTACATTAATGATGGCGATGGGGAACTGGAAACACAGCTAGGTCGATTAACCTTTGGAACAAATTTCGAAAACGGAGATTCGTTCAAAATTAATTATCAAAACAGTGTTGAGTTTCTTAAAGAACCATTTAAAGTTGATCCAAGAGTTGTTATCTCTCCAGACATCTATAAGTTCCAGTACATGACATATAACTACCGACTGGGCCCTCAAAGACCCTTATCCGGAAGTGTGAATTTTCAGCACGGCGATTTTTTCAATGGCAACCGTAAGGAGCTTCGCTACAGAGGTCGAATAGAAGTTAGCCCATATTTTTCAATCGAGCCGAATGTGTCTTTTAACTGGGTCAACTTACTGGAGGGTAGCTTCGATACAAGACTATTGAGTTCCCGAATAAATTACACGCATTCGGCCCGAACAAGTCTCAGTGCGCTCGTACAATACAATTCTTTAAGTAATGCGGTGTCGGGAAATATTCGGTTTCGTTGGGAGTATCAGCCTGGCAGTGATCTTTATGTCGTTTATAACGATGTGAGAGACGGCGATTTGTTTGGGTTCACGCAGGTTGCCAGCAGAGCTTTTATCGTCAAGTTTACTCGGTTATTCAGGTTCTAGATTGGATTTCATTAAGTTTTCGAAAGTTACTAACGGTTTGGTGTGACTCTCTAAATTTTAATAAGGAGGGTATCGATAATGCTCAAGTCAATGAATCTTTTCTTTTTTGCTACTGCGGCATTTTCTTCAATTACCTGTGTTCAAGTAGAAACAAAAACAACAGAAGTTGACAAAGTGTTTGCGGACATTGATAGAGAAGATTCGCCTGGTGCTGCTGTAGCGATTGTGCAAGGCGAAGACGTTGTTTACCTACGTGGTTACGGCATGGCCAATTTAGAACACGGTGTCCCAATCACGGAAGACACGGTTTTTGATATCGCATCTATTTCCAAACAGTTCGGAGCGATGACTGCTGTTTTGTTGGCGGAAGAGAGCCTGATTGAATTGGATGCTGATGCGCAAACTTATGTCCCAGAACTGCCCAGTTTCGGAGAGAAAATCACACTTAGGCACCTTATTCATCATACTAGCGGCCTTCGTGATTGGCCTCATGCAATGAGTCTTGCTGGAGTTGGTTGGGGAGATGTCATTTCGTTCGAGCACATCAAAAAAATGTTATTTCGCCAAAGGGAACTAGATTTCGTTCCTGGAAGTAAGTATTCATACTCGAATACGGGGTATAACCTTTTGGCAGAAAGCCTGTCGCGTGCATCTGGGAAGTCTTTTAGAGAACTGACTCGTGAACTTATCTTTGCTCCACTGTCGATGGAAAAGACATTTTTTCTGGATGATCACACAGAGATTGTTGTGAATCGGGCTTCTTCCTATGAGCCTGACCAAGAAAGACGTTTTGTAAATAGTACGGACCAACTTACAGCTCTAGCATCAAGCTCCCTCCATACAACCATCGCGGATTTTGCGAAGTGGATGGTGAATTATGAAACAAAAGCTGTGGGCGGAGATTCGGGACAACTGCAAATGACTCAGACAGAACCATTGGTGGACGGCACTCCAAATACATATGCATATGGTCTTCAGCATGGAAAGTATCGCGGACTGTTGACAGTAGGTCACGGCGGGAGTTGGAGAGGGTTTCGTACAAATTTCTTACGGTTTCCAAACCAGAAGTTTGCTGTTGCAGTGTTCTGTAATTTCAGCACTGGAAATCCACAAGAGCGTGTTCGTAAGATCGTTGATATTTATCTCTCAGACTGGTTAGAAGAACGGGAGCCCGAGCAAGAAAACACTGAGCTAAGGTCGAGCTATGAAATGCCAGTAACCGATCTAGAGAAATTTACAGGTACTTATTACAGCTATGAACTTGATACGAGTTATGAATTAATTTTAGAAGGAAGCCATTTAGTGGCGCAGCACTGGCGAAACGAGGACGTAATCCTTTCTCCTGTCGGATCGGATTCGTTTCAAGGTGAGAAGGGGTTCCTGCTTCCGAAGGTCGATTTTATCCTTAGTAAATCAGGAATTGTTACTGGTTTTAGGGTTTCTGGAACACGAGTACAAAACTTGCTTTTCGAGCGGAGAGAATAAGTGAGTTTGCCTAGGTTTTAATGACTGTTGGTAGGTATAGATATACTTTTAAAAGGGTTTTTTTAGCGTAGTTTAGTTGAGGACAGATGGAACCGATCACCGAAGGTTTAGTAGCTGTTGTGCAAAAGGCTTGCCCTACGTGCCAACTTGTAGAGCCAGTTCTGCGAACGTTAGCAGATTCAGTTAAAGGAATTATTGTTTGTACCCAGGACGACCCCAGTTTTCCAAACGATTTTGTAACAGCGGTTGATGATACAGAATTGGTCCATTCTTTTTCTCTTAATATTGAGGTTGTACCTACTCTAGTGCAATTTAAGGAAGGTGCTGAGGTAGGTCGGGTCGTGGGCTGGAATCGAAAAGAATGGGAAGAATTAACTGGGGTATCTCATTTAGGTGCGGGTTTACCAGAGAACCAACCGGGATGCGGTTCAAAAACCCTTGAGCCTGGAATGAATGAATTATTGAAAGGTCGGTATGGCAACCCAGAAATAGCCGCACGAAAAGTAGACATACCTAGGTTTTCTGATGAAACCGAAATGTGTTTTGAGCGCGGTTGGAGTGATGGGTTACCTGTTGTACCGCCAACTGCAGAACGTGTTCTTCGAATGCTTACCGGAACACGTCTTCCATCCGATGCAATTATAGGTGATGTTCCGCCTAATCTTGCTCCGTGTACGGTGGAAAAAGTAGCGATTAACGCTGTACTTGCGGGATGTAAACCAGACTATATGCCCGTGGTGCTTGCGGCTCTTGAAGCAGTTCTTGAGCCCAACTATACACTTCATGCAATTGTCTGTAGTACATGCTTCACCGCACCAATGATTGTTGTGAATGGTCCTATTGCGAAACGGATTGGCATGAACTCTGGTTTAAACGTATTGGGCCAAGGAAATCGTGCGAACGCCACGATAGGTAGGGCTCTCAACCTAATTGTTCGCAATATTGGTGGAGCACGTCCAGGAGAAATTGATCGGGCGACACTCGGTGCACCTAGCAAATACACTTTTTGCTTTGCGGAGGATGAATCTGGAGATGAATGGGAGCCTCTTTCTGTTTCTCGTGGTATAGCTCGTGGCATTGATGCTGTGACTGTATTTCAGGGTGAGGGAGTGCAAGGTGTAATGGACCAGCGCTCTCGTACTCCGGAGGAACTGACACGTTCCCTCGCACAGTGTCTTTTTGCTGTTGGACACCACAAACTTTGTGAGTGGGCACAGGCTGTGCTTGTACTCTCCCCGGAGCATTATGAAATCTTCCGCGCTGCTGGGTGGACACGCGGGCGTATAACTGAAGCATTACATGAAGCACTTCTACGGCCAGGGAGCGAGGTTGTCCATGGAGCCGGTGGCATTGCAGAGGGTGTTGCAGAGAGCTTTGTGAATTCGATGGTACCCAAGTTTGTTTCAGATGGACTGCATTTAGTGCGAGCTGGCGGCTCCGCCGGTCTCTATTCCGCGATTCTCGCTGGCTGGCCCGGACATAGAGCACACGGAGAATCCAGTCCGATAACGAAGGAGATCCGATCATGAAAATGCCTACAACGTTACATGACCCAACATCAGAGCTTGTGCCACTCAAACGTCCCCGTTGTTCTCCACCGGCAACACTTGAAGGTAAGGTTGTAGCATTACAAAGTATTGGAAAAACACGTAGTGATGAGTTTCTTGATTATGTTGAGAGTCGTCTTGTCGAACGAGGGGTAGCTACTCTGCGCACGGCAAAACCGACAAATGCCAAGGTTGCAACGGTTGAATTACTGCAGAAGATTGCGAGGGAGGCGGATGTTGTAGTACAAGCTCTTGCCGATTGAGGTTCCTGCTCGTCGTGTGGTCTACACGACATGAAAGCACTTGATGATCTTGGGATTCCAGGTTGTTTCGTTGTAACCAAGGAATTCAAAGAAGCAACAGAGAGTCAGTCGGAGGGATTAGGCTTTGAACCTGCTATTGTCTGGGTCGACCATCCAATACAAAACCGCACAGCAATAGAGCTAGAGAAGCTGGCGGCAGATTCTGTCGTCTCTATTTTGTCGATGATTAGACTCTGACCCGTTTGTTTTTAAAATATACGCTAATTGAATGGTCTGGATTGGTTATGAAGTTTCGGTTATCTGAGCCTATTCAGTCCACGGTACAGTTTGCACCGTCACGGTTTCGGTTTCGAGCAACTAAATCGTAGACTCTTTGTCCAAAAGAGTCGAATAGAGGGAAGAAAAAACAAATCATGCTTATCAAGACAAGACTTCTTGCTCCTGATGGTCCTTGGTGGAGTGTGAGGAGCGCGAAGAGCAGAACGAAGTAAGTTAGCGGGTTGTATAAAAGCATTACCTTGAAAGCAGCAAAGCCTTGGTAGGAACGCTTATTGACAACTAGGTGAAGTCGTTTTTTTAAAGCCTCCATTCCAATATTAAACTGATCTCCAATCCCACTTTGAAACGAAGCCCAAGCAAAAGAGTTTTCTAAATCGAGTTTTTGAAAAAACCGTTTTGTTTTGATACAGACACCGCATTCTCCGTCGTAAATAACTGTTATGGCGGCCGGTGGCCATTGGACAAAAACTAGATAAGCCACTGGTGCGACGTAGAGAAAAAGTACGAAGGTAATGCCACTGAAAATTGTCATGGATGAATGAAAGATAATCCCAAGCCAGATTGCAGGCTCCCAAAAGCGACGCAGTGAAAAACCTAGCATAAGAGCTAGCTCAGTGCAGATGGTGGCCCAACACAAAATTTTGGACAACAAAAGTGGTGGAAACCACGCAGCCACCCGCATGTAGAGGTCGTGCTCAAGGTTGACAGCCCAATGTTCAAAAAATTGGCCCGATCGCCAATCTGGATCCAAGATTTTGTTGAGTCCTGACCCTAAGTAGATGAGAGCGATCTGAGCGCGTATTAACCACAAAGAGTATCTTGAATCATATAGGCCGATAAGAGTGAGGATGACACCGCAAAAAAAAGTGTTGTTCGCCCAGTAAATTCGGGAAGAACCTATACCAACGAGGATTGTTAGGCCAACTGAAAGGGTGGACAAACGCACCGATCGATTGAATATAGTTGCGATAGAGCCGATAACAAATATTGTTTGTAGTATCCACTGGAACAATCTTGGTGTTGCTATTCGATCGAAGAAAGTGAGAAAAGGTAAGAAGGGGTCAGGCAGAGTTGTTACGTGACCCGTAACAAGTAGAGTAAGGACGAGAAGTTTCGCTACGAGCAGTAGATTTACAGGGAGTGTGGTGCTGCCACACAACAATGGGTTCCAAGATGACTTGGAAAAGCGTTCTATTCTTGTGGCCAATACCATGTAGGTAAACTAAAGCGAGTTTGTCTGAAAATCAGATAGTATTTGAATGTGAAATAATCCGCCTTCTAGTGGTGTGTTTGGATAGTTTAGATTTCCCGGCCTGTTGAAAACTATTAATTGATGCTAGCGTTTTCTTTAGAGCTGTTTGATTAAATTGTCAGTGAACTTTGCCGTGGACAAAGTTCCTCCTAAATCTGGTGTTACAGCATTAGATTCGATTGCAAGATCTACCGCTGTTTCAATTCTCGAAGCCGCTTTATGGTATTTCAAGTGTTTTAACATTATGGATGCGGAGCTAATAGCAGCTATTGGATTGGCATATCCACTTCCAGCTAAGTCTGGTGCGCTACCGTGAACTGGCTCGAATACGGCATTGTCGGTGCCGATGTTAGCAGATGCTGCGACTCCGAGACCTCCTACTAGGGCAGCTGCTTCATCGCTCAAAATATCACCAAACAGGTTTGTGGTTACGATGACCTGAAAGCGTTCAGGGGCTCGTATTAGTTCCATTGCGCAAGTGTCAACGAGCATCTCCTCATAGTTTATGTTGGGATATTCGGAGGCGATCTCCAATGCCACTTTGAGAAACATCCCGCAAGTTTCGCGAAGGACGTTAGCTTTATGAACAATCGTCACTAGTTTGTAGTTAGAGCGGACAGCTTCTTCGAATGCAAAACGGACGATTCTTTGAGATGCTGTGCGCGTAACAACTCTTTCCGTAATCGCAACGTCGGGGGTCGCTTGCTCGCGACCACTGTAGAGGCCTTCAGTGTTTTCTCTTACGATCACCATGTCGATACAGGGTGTTTCATTAGGTTTCGACTGAATGCGCCTAACGCAGGCAAATAAATCTAGTTTTCTTCGAAGTGAGAGTACTGGCGAGGTGTAGTTTGGAATATTTGGCGGTGTGGTGACAGCACCCAGCAGAGTCGCATCACAACGCCGTGCTAGTTCAAGCGTAGTCTCTGGAAGTGCACTTCCATGTTTTAGATAGGAATTGTAACCAATGTCGCCGGGAAAAAATTCAAAGGGAATGAGTTTATGATCAGACTTGTTATTGTTAAGAGCTTCTAAAACTTTGACTGCTTCAGCAATAACCTCTGGACCGATTCCATCACCACCAAGTAGACAGATCTTCATTCTAGCGTTTCGATTTCGTTTTTTTGAAGATAAGGTATGATGCCCCCGGCCTTTACGATTTTCATAATGAAATTGGGCAAGGGCTGTGCTTGGAAATCTTGCCCTTTAGTTCGGTCTTGAATCAATCCACTGGTTAGTTCAACCATAAGCTCTGAGCCATCTTTAACTGCAGAGATGCCTTGACAGGTAAGAATTGGTAAGCCGATGTTAACAGCATTACGAAAGAAGATTCGAGCATAAGATTCAGCTACTATGCATTGCACCCCGGAGCCTTTAATAGCGATAGGAGCATGCTCACGAGACGATCCACAACCGAAGTTTTTTCCACCAATTAAAACATCGCCTTTATTTACATTTGCAGCAAATTCCGGCCGTATGTCACAGAAGACGTTCTCTGCTAGCTCACTTGGCACAATGGTGATGTTGTATCGACCCGGAATAATTTCGTCTGTATTTACATTATCTCCAAACTTCCAACATCTAGTCATAATTTAGCCTAACACTTTACGTGGATCAGTGATGTGTCCAGAAAGGGCTGTTGCTGCCGCTGCTGCTGGACTTCCTAGGTAAATTTCTGCTTCAGCTGATCCCATACGTCCTACGAAATTACGGTTCATTGTTGTGAATGCGCGTTCGCCCGGTGCAAGTACGCCGCCATGGCGGCCTATACATGCCCCGCATCCTGAAGAAGTGACGACACAGCCAGCATCGTGAAAAATAGAGAGAAGTCCATTTTCAGCCAGACGTGTAAAAATACTCTGACTAGCTGGGGTAATGATGGTACGAGTCAGTTTTGACACTTGTTTGCCTTTTAGGATGTCGGCAGCAAGAGCAAGGTCTTCATAACGAGCATTGGTGCATGTTCCAATGAAAACTTGGTCTATAGGGAGTCCTTCGAGTTCGCCTATCGGTTTGACATTGTCTACACGAGGAGGACACGCAACTTGGGGTTCTAAGTTAGACACGTCTATACAAATTTCTTGCTGATATTTCGGTTGGACTGCTGCTACAGGTTCAAAAGAAACTATGGCCTTGGTTTCATCAGATAAAAACCGAAGTGTCGTGTCATCGGCTGCGATTAAGCCACATTTTGCCCCTAGCTCTGTTGACATGTTGGAGAAAATGATGCGCTCGTGCATCGGGAGATTGTCGATGACTTCACCTGAAAACTCCACTGCGCAGTAAGTTGCTCCATCCATACTAAGGGTTCTTGCTATTTCGAGCATGATGTCTTTGGCGTATATGCCGAGCGGTAATTGTCCTTCTAATATGATGTGGATGGTTTCTGGGATTCGAAACCACGTCTTGCCAGCAACCCAAGCGACAGCGAGTTCAGTCGAACCAAATCCTGCAGCGAAGCAGCCGAAGGCACCGTAAGTGTTACTGTGTGAATCCCCTCCAATAATAATTTTACTTGGTGCTACAAAACCTTCTTCGATCATCACCTGGTGGCAAATTCCTCGATGATAAAAGTTGTCAATACCTTCGGCTGCGATGAAATCAAGAGCTTTGCGTTGATTGATAGCGGCTGCAACATTAGGAGCGGGATAAGCATGATCGAAGTGTATGACGATACGTTCTTTGTGTTTAATTGGCTTACCAATCTCTTGCCAGGCGCGAACTGCAAGTGGAGTTGTGTTGTCATGGGTCATCATCGTATCGACCTCCGCGATGACTATTTCTCCTGCTTGAACCTGCTTTCCTGTACGAAGTGAAAAAATTTCTTCTACTAATGTACCCATTATTTTTCCTCTGTATTGTTCGAATTGCTGGTTTCGCAGAATGTAACTAGATGTGCAAGTTCTTTCAGGCTAACTGTTCGACCCTTTTGACCAATTGACTTAACTTCAGCCAAGAGTTGCTGACGAGTTTTACTATCAATATCTTTGATGCCTATTTTTTTTAAGCTGTAATCAATGGAAGCTCCACCAGACATGTGGTCGAGTGACACTTCTTCGGTGCGACCAAATCGTGCTGGGTCAAGACTCTGATAATGAAGAGGGTTTTGTGTGGCTGCTTGGGTGTGAACACCAGCACAGTGAGTGAAGGCGTTAGCACCAACGATGGGGCAGTTTGCGGGAATTGGAATGCCAGAGTATTGGCTTACCAGTTCGTAAAGCTCTGTAAGTTTGTCAAGTTTCCAATTGTGATTCAATTGGAAATCGTGATCTAAAACAGTCATAAGTTGTGCCATGTCCACAATTCCCGCTCGTTCTCCTATGCCAAGGACGGATGTGTCAACTATATCTGCGCCAGCACGCACTGCGTCGAGAGCGTTTGCTAGTGCTAGACCGCGATCGTTGTGGCAATGGACAGCAATTAACGGAGAGAGTTTTCGGCTTTTCAGCTCAGACTTGAATTGCGCTACATATTCATAAAGATTGTTAGAACTGCCCGGAACCATTAGACCTGTGGTGTCGGCGATACTAATGATGTCGGCGCCAGCTTCGACGGCAGCAACTGTAGCTGTAAGAACATTAGTAAATTCTGAGCGGACAGTATCCTCCGGTGTGTAACGTACGAGCAAGGAGGGTTGTTGCTCTTTTGCATGTGTTATTACGGTTGCGATTTGTTCGACTGCTTCTTCTAGGCGCTTTTGAAAGACTCCGGCAAGACGGCGTTCTGACACGCAGTAAAAAATTCCAAGTAAGCCAATATTACAGTCAAGAGCCGCATCAACATCTTCTTGGAGCGACCGTGCGTGTGCAGCAACCGTAGCCCGTAGGCCAGCACTTCCTAATGTTTTAACAACCGTTTTTATCTCTGGGCCGACTTGTGGGTGTCCAGCCTCTATAATATCTACTCCCAATTCATCCAGTAGTTGTGCGATTGCGAGCTTAATATGAGGGTCAAAATATACTCCCGGTGTTTGTTCCCCTTCTCGAAGAGTCGAGTCTAGTATTTGCATGTTTTTGGTGAATAATGGTTGGTGGAGGCGGCGGGAATCGAACCCGCGTCCGAAGACCTTTTTTCGAAGCTTCTACATGCTTGTCTGGTTCCCGTTCGTCTCACCTCCGACGGTCAGGAGCCGGCAAAAACCCGATGGAGGCTATCCTCATTAATTTTCATCGAACGGCTGAGGCATACGTTCAACTAGCCTACCTAAATGACGTTCTTCCCAAACCCGGTAAGCAAGATCTGAGAGAACGTAGCCGTCTTAAGCGGCTAAAGCTAACTCTTGGTCAGCAATTATATGTTTTTCCAACGTTTAACGAGAGATGGAAACTCGGCATGCCACTTTGAAATCAATTATCCTCGTCGAACCCTGTTCGCCCCCTTTCAAGTTCTTTCTTAATTAGATCTTACGTTTATGTGAACAATTTCGCAAGGAAAGACTATTTGCATGGAGTGTAAGCAGGAGAATGTTTTTGAAGAAGAAATTGTCCTTCTGTTGATGGCGCGGGTGCAAACAAAACGGACATAAGATGGTAGTCTAAAACAATATATTTTTCATTAAACCAATGATTGTTAAACGGAAAGTTAACAATCATATTTATAATCATTTTCTTGCCGGATGTAGGACAAAACAAAGGAAGAACTTGTTTTGGTTGCGAAGTGGTGATGCATAGTAGACTTGGTGTAAAAGTGCAACTTGGAGAACGATTGTGACACCAACAAGGAAACAAGTTGCTAAGCTTGTTTTTCCTTTTGCGCTATTACTCCTTAGTTGTGTGATATCAGAGTCTGGCCCGATTTCCACGGTCTTCTCCGACGAGTCTGCTGAAACTTTTCATGAAATGCCTTGGGCTCCTCTTAGTTCTCCAGATCCAGAACTCTCTTTTCTGAGACGTGTGCTAGATGTAGATCCAGAAAAACGGCTAACAGCACTACAAGATGTTTACGGTGATAAGAAACTTTCCCAACGAATTAGAGGTCTAGCAGCCTTTGCTAGTGGCAGGGAGGCATTGAAGCGAAGACAAACTAAAAAAGCTGTTGAGAACTTTAGAGCTTCTGAGATTATGTATACAGAATTGTCAGGGTATGCGCTCTACTCCATTGCTCGCGAACTCGAATCATCAGACTCATCAAGTGCTTTAAAGGCTCTGGCGCTTCTTGAGGCCAGCTATCCGAATTTTCAACTAATCGACGAAGCGCGCATTCTCTTCGCCAGGCTGTTAGATGCGCGAGGAGACAAGATTAAGGCGGTATTGGTTCTTAAGCCAGCGGTTGGCAGTAAGGATGAGGTTGTGCGAGGACGTGCCCTGGAAGAGATCGCAAAGCTTTTGTCGGCTCTTGGCAGGAATGGGGAAGCAGTCCGGTATTTAGAAATGTTGTATTACGAGTTACCCGGCCATGATAGGGCAAGTAATGCCCGGCGTTGGTTGGTCAAAATTCGGAAGAAGCTTCCAGAGGTAAGTGATACGTATCTTTATGGACTTGCTTTTAATCGTGCTCAGCAATTCTTTAAAGACAAGAGGTACCATGATGCTTACAAAGAGTTTGCCTCTATTCTTAAACGTTTCCCCAACATAGCTGACACGGATTTAGTGCGTCTTCGAATGGCAATAAGTCAGTATCACAGGAGGCAGCTTACGGCTTCGATCGCGAATTTTAAGCGCGTCGATAGAAAAGAACTTGTTCCGGAGGCTTTGTTTTATCGTGCTGA
>CAZFLB010000078.1:0-4547 GCA_964518945.1 uncultured Acidobacteriota bacterium
GAGAAAGTTGGCGGATATTTGAATTAGTTGGTAGAGCGCCAGGTGGGTTAGAAGGGTTAACCAAAAGCAACTCTTTACCACCTTCAGTACCCGCTACTATTTCGGGAGTTATGCTGAAGTCATAGTCTTTACCTGTTGGGAGGGGCACCATCTTTCCCCCAGCTGTTGTGATTGCCTGATCGTAAGAACCGTATCGTGGATCGGGGACAAGAATTTCGTCGCCCGGGTCGAGAAGCGCAAGCACACTTAGAAAAAGACCTTCCTGTGCTCCGTTTGTCACCAGAATCTCATTGTCTGGGTCAAAGTCTAACTGCTGTTCTGTCATGTAGTGTTCAGCGATCGCGGAGCGCAACTCAAAAAGTCCCTTAACCTCCAACTTTTCAGGAGGAGAAGTCATTTTTTTGCAGGCATTTTCAATAATATCAGCGGAAGTGTCTAGGTCTGGGTCTCCTCTACCCAGTGACAGCACATCATCGAGTGTTGCAGCTAGCTCGACTAGGCTGAAGCGCTTTTCGTCTGGTTTCATGAGCTCAAAGATAGAATCACTGCACGTTGAGATGGCGCTGCTGTACAAATTGATAGTGCTTGTTTTAAAGAACGGATTTTCATTATTTTTTCTCTGGGTCCCGCCACGAATCCAACGCGGAAACTTGAAATCCCATCGACATCGTCAAAATCTCCAAAGATGATGTCATCAGTAATTTTATTGAGAGCCAATTTTGCAACGAAGCGCGCCTCTTTTTCTCCATTGGTAATGATGACTTCATCCGCCTTTACGGAAAGTTTTAGTGCTACTTTTTCCCGAAGTTCCTTGATGCCTGGCCGTTCTGTATAGTGAGTTTCCCCTGATAACAGTGCTTTTTTCACCCCAGACATGATGTTCGGTGAAACTTTTTCAATGTCTACTGTTTCCGGAACAGAAAGTTGCAATACGCGTTTCGCCAGAGCGCGTTCCATGAAATTACTCATTCGATAGTTCTCCGTTGGTTGATTTCTGCAGTTAATTTATCTGCTTCGAAACGTTGGCCACTAGGATTTCCTTTGGCAAGTCCTAAGTGCACAAAGGCTGGTACTATTGCTGAGGCATCATTCCAGTATATCTGATCCGGCTTAAGTGATTGCTCGAAATCGTCAGTCATCATTGTTGGTTTGATACGTAATCCTGGAGTAATCGTGTTAACACTGACGTTGTCACCAGCTTCAGTAGAAAGGGCTTTGGTAAAGCCCTCAATCCCGAATTTCGAAGCACAGTACGACACTTCATTCTTCATCCCCTCAATGCCAGCACGAGATGAAACATTAATAATCGATCCTCCCTCCTTACGGAGTTTGGGAAGAAAAGCTTTGGAGAGAAGAAACGGTGCCGTGAGATTAATGGCGAGGGTTTGCTCCCATTCAGTTTCCGTAATCGACAAGATAGGTGTGAGCGGTAGTACGGCAGCATTGTTAACAAGGATGTGTATCTGTTGTGTGTTACCAAGAACATCTTCTGTAAATTGGAGGCAGTTTTTACGATTTGAAAGGTCTACTTTGTGGAGTGCAGCCGTTCCAACTGCGGGTATTGGAAGACGGTCGCAAAGGATAAGTCTCGCACCCTCTTTTGAAAATCCTTTCGCAACTGCTTGACCAAGACCTCGCGCGGCTCCAGTAATGATAGCGGTGTAGCCATTAAGCAGACCCATACTATCGGAGCGAGGTCAGAGTGGCGTTGCCACAGAACAGCGTCCAATCACCTGCTGTAGTGCTGGGATAAGTGCGAAAGCCGAAGAGTACTCCAGTACAGGGGGCTTTTATTTCTTCTACTATATTCCCAAACAAATCTTGCATTACTAACAATATTTCGTCCTTCTCGATGGGCTTTTTGAGTTTATTTCGTGAAATTTCTGGGTTAGGAACGAGGATTCCACTTTTTGAGGCCATAACGGCAATTTGACTTCCGCGCCATGCTTCATCAGCATAATTGGCCGTACCTTCGACCATGTCGTAGTGGTGACAGACATTCATCAGCGCTCGTTCCAAGACGTTCACATTGTTTTGCAAGGCATCTGGCATGCAAGCTGCGCTTCCACCTAGCTCGACTGTGATAGCAGTTTTATCTCGATTTACCATATCTGCCATCGGTGACCCTACGGGGTGAGGAGTGTCTAGAATTATTTGCCAATCTGGCCCCATCGCTTTTGCGAGTTCAAAGCCTTTCTCATCTTCCGATTTTGTGAAAATGGTCTCGCCTAGATAACAAATGTTGCCCCCGGAATGAATAGTGATTTCCATATCTGCGAGTTTGCCAACGGCTGTATGGTGAGTTTGTGCGATGCGATCAGTAAGATATCCAGTCGGCTTTCCTGGATACATCCGATTCATGTCATATGTATGAGTATCTCTTGGGTTGCCTCGAGACATTGCTTCAAACGCTCCAACATTCATTACAGGAACCCCGATGACCGTTCCGCGTAAGTTTTCTGGGTCAAGTTTTTGAGCTAAAGAAATAATAGAGAGAGTACCCTCTTGTTCGTCACCATGGATGCCGCCATCGATTAAAAGGACAGGCCCGTCTTTTTTACCGTGGACCACAATGACCGGGAAGCCGAGCTCGGTGCCATCAACCCGTGAGACAGCTGGAACAAGTCCCGAAGTTTTCGTTCCTGGCGAACAATGAAGATCTCCAATCCGTATTGTATTCATTATCTACTCCATTAGATTCATAGGTATCTATTCTCAGATAAAGGCATATCGTAAACAGCAAGGGTACTACATCAGTAGCGTCAATGGACGGAGATTACGAATACTAAAAGAGAAACAATTTGGTTAACGAAAGAGTAGCCATATAAAAACAGCATAACTAGAGAAAAGTACAAAGCCGTGCCACCGGTTGAGTTTTCCACTGATATACAGAAATAGTGCCAGAGTAACGGTGAAGAAAGCCAGAGCTGGAAACTCAAAGGACATCAACTGTGATTCCACAGCAATAGGTTTAATTGCAGTAGAAATGCCAAGTGCACCTAATATGTTTATTAAGTTGCTCCCAATTACCGTGCCAACTACCATGTCTGGGCTTTCTTTGGCTGAGGCCTCAAAAGCAGTTGCCAGTTCAGGAATCGACGAACCTACAGCTACTAGTGTTACACCAATGACAAACTCAGAGATCCCTACGCCGCGTGCGACAACCGTTGCACCAGAAACGAGTAGTTGAGCACCTCCGATAAGAGCTAGAAGACCGACGGTGGTTAACATTGAACTTGCTAACTTACTGTGCCGGAGCTTGCTTTCATTTCGACTGTCCTTTTCTCTTGGCCAACGGAGAGTGACAAAGGTGTAGAGGACCATAAGTGAAACAAGGAACAGGCCGAAGCCTCGGCCGAACTGTGAGCCTGTTGCTATGAAAATTAGGAACAATGTAACTGCGATTAAGAAAGGGAGCTCCCTGTTTAATATAGAACGTGTAATCGCAAGCGGAGCTACCATTGCTGTGAGACCCAGAATGAGTCCTATATTGGCAACATTGCTACCGAGGACAGTTCCGATCGATAGTTGAGAGTGACCTTCTATTACTGCGACAATCACAGCGACTATCTCTGGAGCAGATGTTCCATAGGCGACTACAGTTAGTCCGATGACGAGTGGGCTGATGTGAAAGTGAGCCGCCAGCTGGCTAGCACCATCCACGAGCCATTTGGCTCCGTATCTCAACAACACCAACCCTAATAGCGCAACAGCGCATGCACCTGGCAAGTTCACGATTTAATCCTTTAAGGTTTAGATTTTGATAGCAATTGGGGTTGGTTTTTTTGTTACTGCACAGTTACGACATATAGACTCGCCATCGTTTCCTTCTCGATCCCAAGTACGATCTTTGTGAGCTCCGCGAAGTCTGTCGAAGTTCGTACTTAACCAAGCTTGTTGGATGGTTTGTGTTTTAGTGACCTCGCCTCCATCAATTTCAAGAGTAAATCCTTGGCAACAAGGCATGGTGTGTTTACCATCCCAGGTGACAACCATACGACGAAAGGGATCAGGGCATTGAAAATCTTGAGCACTTAGTGAATGCCACTCTGCTGCTTTCCATTGGTGTTGCGCTCCTGCTGGAAAGTAGCACTCGCTAATCGACATCCAGTCAACTCCCATCTCATCTTTCCAAAATGCTTCCATCTTTCCACTGTCGACATCGGCGGCATTTAGAAAGGTTCGGACTACAGATGCGCGAATTCGGCAATCTGAAGCTCCTAAGTTTTGTTCACGTGCTTTAACTGAGGTTCTGACCGAGTTAAGCAAAACTTCCCAATCTCCCCCAACCCTTTGCTTGTCATAGGAATTGGCATCAGCTGCGTCGACAGAAAACATCAAATCGGTGATACCAGCATTAACTAATTCAGCAAAAAGGTCTGGATTAGTGCGAGCTCCCCCGTTTCCATTGGTGTTCATCATAATGTCGGGAAAACCAAGTTTCGCTGCTTGATTAACGAACGAGACAATTTCCGGATGAAGTGAAGGTTCGCCTCGGTAGTTCAACTTGATGGAACTTACTCCGATGTCAGCGCACTGCTGGAGCA
>CAZFLB010000079.1:0-5422 GCA_964518945.1 uncultured Acidobacteriota bacterium
GTTCTAGGCGTTTCAGACGGAGATTGTCCAGAGACATAAGTGCAGTCTCAGAACCAGAGAAGAACGCAGATAACAGCAGAATGAGAATGAGTCCTACAGCAACTATCAGAATCATTAGGTTGGTATATGTGATGATCGCAGATTACGATACAATTCGAAAATGGATTCCGGAGGTTTTGTTACGATGATCTTGATACTAGGTTGTATCTGGGGGGGCTTTGCCTACTTCCTGTACCAATCAATTCATCAGGATCGGTAGTTGAATGTGGGTGTTTCAGTAATTGGAGCAGGTGCTTGGGGTACTGCCCTTGCAAAGCATCTTGCTGAAAAAGGAGAGCACGTAACCCTTTGGTGCTATGAAGATGAGGTAGTCACCTCTATTAAAGAGAGCCGTACCAACAAATTTTTCCTTCCGGGCGTGGTCCTTCCAAAAAGTATTGATCCTACGGGGGAACTCAGTTTGGTTGATGGAGACATTGTTGTTTTTGCTGTGCCATCCGTTCACTTTCGAGGTGTCGCGGAAAAACTGGCTCCACACATGACTACAAAACAGCACTTTGTAAGTGCAACAAAAGGAATCGAAGATCATTCATTGTTACGTATGAGCGAAGTTTTGAGTGACTCTCTTGTTTTCAAACCTGATGTGGCTGTTCTATCGGGACCCACGTTTGCGAAAGAGGTTGCACAAGGAGAGCCTACAGCTCTCGTTGTAGCTGGTAACTGTGAGTCATCTTTACTCTTGATTCAGGAGCGTTTCTCCACACCAAGTTTTCGCATATATACAAATTCAGATGTTATAGGTGTTGAGCTTGGAGGTGCTTTGAAAAATGTGATTGCTCTGGCTGTCGGAGTTGCTACAGGACTGGGTTTGGGCTCCAATCCGAAAGCAGCATTGATGTCTAGAGGGTTGGCTGAGGTTTCTTTGTTGTGTGAAAAAATGGGTGGGTTTCGTGAGACACTCCTTGGTTTATCAGGAGTTGGTGATTTGGTGCTGACTTGTACGAGTAAGCTTTCGAGAAATTTTACTGTTGGTATGTCTCTGGGGAAGGGAGAGCGCCTCTCAAAAATTTTGTCTATGATGCCACAGGTTGCTGAAGGAATTGGAACAACACACGCCGCGGTGGCCTTGGCTAACAAATACAGAATAGATATGCCGATTTCTGTTCAGATGAAGAGACTCCTTGATGGAGAAATTACCGCACAGAAAGCGCTGGAAGAACTTTTCACTTATCCGGTAGGGCAGGAACGATAATATTTCACCCCCAATGCACAATAAGTATGTTTCGCGCGCTATTGGTGTAATTCAGAATACTTTTACGATTTCGTACAATGTTGTTCGTTGAGCAGGTTGGAAACCTGCCTCACGGATAATTGTTTTTATCTCGTCAGTCGAGGTTTTGTTTATAAAACCTGTGGCAGCGTGCACGTTTTCCTCGAAAAGAGTTCCCCCGAAATCATCAGCGCCCCAATGCAGTGCGACTTGGCCTGTCTTTTTGCCTTCTGAAAACCAGGAGGCCTGGATATGCTGGAAATTGTCTAGATAAATGCGAGAGGCAGCAAGGATACGTAAATATTGATTGGGACCTGCGTGCCTAGGAATCTTCTTGACTAGAGGAGTGTTTCCTGGTTTAAAGCTCCAGGGAACGAAAGCAGTGAAGCCTCTGTATTCATCTTGGAGGGAACGGATGCTATCTAGGTGATTGACAATATCTTTTGTAGTCTCGATATGCCCATACATCATAGTTGCTGTTGTTCGAAATCCTAGACGGTGAGCTTCTCGGTGAACTTCCATCCAGCTATGAGTTTGGCCTTTTTTGTGAGAAATCTTTTTACGCACTCTTTCAGAAAGAATTTCGGCACCTCCGCCCGGGATTGTTGTTTGGCCTGCTTGCTTAAGCTGTATGAGGACTTCTTCTAATGAAAGGCCAGAGACTTTTACCATGCCTTCGATTTCAGCTGCCGACCAGAAATGTGGTGTTATCTGAGGATAGCGTTGACGAACACCGCGAATCAGTTCGAGATAGTAGTTGAAAGGCAGAGACTCGTTGACTCCGCCTTGCAGAAGTACTGTAGTGGCACCATCGTTTGCTGAACGACCGATGCGTTCAAGCATTTCCTCAACCGAATAAGTATAAGCTTCTTTGTGTTGAGGGTTTCGGTAGAACGCACAAAAAGTGCAGTCAACATCGCATACATTTGTGTAGTTTGGATTAGTGTCGACCACAAAAGTTACTAATGGCTTGGGATGGAGTTTTAAACGAAGCTCCATCGCTAACTGGCCAAGATCAAGTAGAGATGCATCTGACAGTAGGAAAACGCCATCGTCGCGGTCGAGCCGTTCAGAACAACTTATCTTTTCGCGAATTAATTCGATCGATGTCATTAAATTGGTTCCAGCAGATTGTGTTCATGTAGCAAACGTCTGAATTCCTGTAACCCTTTGAGTTCTTCTGGTCCCAGGTGGTAATAAAAATTGCGGAGATAAGAAGCTAAGCTCTCTTGCTGGCCGAGTTTTCCCTCGAACTCTGTTGCAATGGCGTCAATCTGTCCCATTCCTATTTTTAATGATTGTTTTAATAACTTTTCGAAACTTTGCTTAACATCGGAAGAAAGCGAACGCCTAATAGCCCATAAAGCGAACACAAAAGGCAGTTTTTTCCACTTCCACCATTCTGTAGCTAAATCGTATTTGTATGGAAAACGTGTGGAAGATAATCGGTTGTAACGGAGCGCTTCGTTTCCAATCACAAGAAATGCATCAGCGTCGTTTCGTAGTCCTCTTATGTAGGCTTTAGGTCTTACACGATTTTTCAATTCAAGAAGAATTCGAAGTAATCGTACCGACGTAGAGGTTTCCTCAGTGATTCCGATACGCATATCGTTGAGTTCAGACATTGGTTTACGGCTTAGAAACAATATACTACGCACCTCTTGATGGTTGGCGACACCCAAGTCTGCCGCTGGCTCATAACGATCTTCATGTAGAAAATAATCGGCGGTTGCTAATATACCCGCATCGATTTCTCCCGTTGATGCCATTTTGCCGAGTTCGTGTGGAGGAGTAGGAATTAGCCGATGTTTGCTCAGCAGCGGATAGAATGGTTGAGAATTTAAGTAAGAGATTTGTCCGATGAGTAGTCGCACGATATCTGAAGTTAGTTGTAAATCTTGATCATATTGTAGAGGGCATCCCGCTCTGCTGGTATTTTCCCTGCTTCTCGGATCATAGCGACAAGTTTTTCTCTAGCTAGACCTAAAGCGCTCTTTGCCTGAGCGTAGTGGGCAATTCGCTCTTCTCCGATTGTACCATCAAGATCACTGGCTCCAAAGTTGAGTGCTATAGAAGCACTGTCTTCACCGAGCATGACCCAGTACGACTTAATGTGGTCGAAGTTGTCGAGGATCAAACGTGCACAAGCAATTGTACGCAGGTCTTCTATTGCTGATGCCTGTCTTTCAGCCAGCCCAGTATTCCCTGGTTGTAATGCGAGAGGGATGAAAGAGAGGAATCCGGGGTTCTTGTCCTGTGCTGTTCGCAGGCGTAACATATGCTCGACCCGTTCTTCATAAGTTTCAATGTGTCCGTATAAGAGCGTAGCATTTGAGGGTATACCCATTGAATGAGCAATACGGTGTATTTCAAACCACCGATCTGCACCCATCTTGTGTTTAAACGTTGCCTCACGTACTCTCTCAGAAAATACTTCAGCACCGCCTCCGGGCAGTGATTGGAGGCCAACTTCTTGAAGCTTTTCAAGAACTTTCTGCACTGACATACGGCTGATGCGTGCAAACCAATCGATCTCCACTGCTGTCCAGGCTTTGATTTGGACAGTTGGAAAAGCTTGGTGTATTTCTTGAATGATGAGGAGGTAGTCCTCGAATTTCCATTTCGGATGTAAACCTCCGACTATGTGTACTTCAGACAGTTCTTCGCTGAGTTTCGCAAGGATCTCTTTTATGTTCATTTCGTAAGCGTGCTTGTCGCCGGGCTTAGCGGCAAAATCACAAAAAGTGCAGTCGAGCACACAAAGATTGGTAGGATTGATTTGTTGGTTCATTACAAAGCATACGAAATCATCTGTTTTCTTTTTTTTGACATAGTTGGCTATCTTGCCAAGTGCTGTAAGATCCCATGTGTTGAGAATGGCTAGGCCATCATCCCGAGTAAGGCGCTTACTAGATAAAGTTTTCTCCCATATTTTGATAAGTTTTTCATCTTTGAAATTGATGTTTGGTATTTTAGAGGTGCTTATCGAACCCATCTAACAACTCCTGAACGAGAATGTCGGCAAATAGGGATGCTGTCGTTGAACAATTTCAGTTTGATAATCAAAGTTTTTCTGCACGCCAGCCAGAATCAATGGTAACACCCAGTAATGGAAGAACTTTGTCTATAAAACCGTTTACAACTTCGTCCATTGATTTAGGGTTTTTGTACCAGGGAGGAGAAATGGGCATTACGATCGCACCTTCGCGTGACAACTTGAGAGCGTTCTCCAGTGCAATCGAGGAAAGCGGTGTTTCGCGGACGCCTAAGATTAGTTTCATTCTTTCTTTCAAGGCAACTTGAGCGGCACGAGTAATGAGTGTGTCTGCTATCCCACTAGCAATTTTACCGAGTGTGGAAATACTACACGGCATAATCACGAATGCATCATACCGGTTTGATCCTGATGAAAACGGAGCGGCTAAATCATTATCTTGAAATACAGCTTTTGCGTGCTTTTTGACATCATCAATGTCTATTGACAACTCGTGTTCAATTACAGCCGTGCCCCAGTCTGAGACGATCAAGTATTTTTCCCCGGGACAACGCTCCAGAAAACGAACTCCATAGATAGCTCCTGATGACCCGGTTATTCCAATTAGGAATCGCATCGATTTATCAACCAAATATTCCTTTACCTGTTAATGTAAATAAGAAGATAGCAAAACCAATCGCGGCGTTCACTTTAAAAAAAGCAAATTCTACATCGGCCGCTTTCCAGTGCTCAATAGCAAATAGACTACCTACTGTTACCAGCATAACAAAAGCTAACTCCCCTTGCATGAAAAGAGAATAGAGGGTTAAAAGTGATGAAAAAGCAATTAAGTGAAAAAAAAGTGAAACCCAAAGGGCGCGTTTTTTTCCAAGAGATGCTGGTAAAGAGTGGATGCCATATTCACGATCAAATTCGACATCGAGTATTGCATAAATTATGTCGAAACCTGCAACCCAAAACAATGTGAACAAACAAAGTAATGTTATTTGAGCATAATTGTTGAAGCTAAGCTGAACCGCATACCAAGACCCCAGTGGGGCCATTGCTAGGGAGGCGCCCACTCCAAGGTGAGCCCATATAGTGAACCTTTTCATGAGTGGATAGATAAAGAAAATAGCTAGCGGGATTGGTGCATACACCGGCAAGAGGGGGGAGAT
>CAZFLB010000080.1:0-3811 GCA_964518945.1 uncultured Acidobacteriota bacterium
CTTAATAAGGCCTAATGCAAGCTTAAGGATTGTTGATTTACCTGACCCGCTACCACCTAATACAATTACAGTCCCACCAGCGCTAATATCGAAGCTCACGTCTTTCAATGTTTGGGACTCATTACCAGGATACGTGTAAGAAACATCTCTAAATGAAATGACATTCTCTTTCATGTCTCTTCGCTCAAGGATATACGAATCTCAAAATCAACAAATTAAGAAAATAGTCAGAGCCTAACACTAGCGTTGAAGCAATAACTACACACCTAGTAGTCGACTCACCTACACCCCTTGTACCGCCAACTGTCTTTAGACCTTGATAACAACCCACCAACACAATAATGAACCCAAAAACAAAAGGCTTCGAAAAACCCATGAACAGATCGTAAAGCTCAATCGCATCAAGCGCCGATGTCCAGTACAACGCCGTGCTAAGCCTTAGAATAAACTTAGACGCCAAATAACCGCCGAACATTCCAACGGCATCACTCAATATCGTTAGGATTGGCAACATCACGATTCCTGCCGCCAATCTAGGAACTATAAGTTTTCTAATCGGATCAGTTCCCAAGGAACGAAGTGCATCGATTTGCTGTGTTACAACCATCGATCCTAATTCCGCAGCCATTCCTGACCCGACCCGGCCTGCCACCATTAGCGCAGTCAACACGGGGCCCAGTTCTCGCACCATAGACAGCGATACCATATGACCAACGTAAGATCGTGCGCCAAACTCATCTAAAGTAGCAGATGTTTGTACCGTCAGGACCATGCCGGTAAACATACCTGTTAGAGTGACGATAGAAAGTGAACCAACCCCCATAGAGTCCATTTGAGCCAGCATATCGCGCCAATAAAACGGACGCGAGAAACAACACTTAATAGTTTGATAAGTCAGTATCGTAAAGTCTTCGATGCTTTGCAGACCCGTTTTAAAACGGTCGCTAATTGCGTTAATCAAGAGTCAAACAGCTCCATCTGCTGCAACTTTCGGATGTAATCTCTACACTCCGCTGCTTTCTCAAAATCCAGATGTTTTGCAGCTTTCTTCATCAATTTGCGTGACCTCTGTATTTCGTTTCTGACTTCCTCAACATTACTGAATAAATAGTCCTCTTCCAACCTAACATGCGAACCAGACTCAGAGCTAGTTTTCGAATGGTTTTGCTCCCGAATCACTCCATGGATGGACTTAATAATCGTCTCAGGAGTAATACCATGTTTCTTGTTATACAACTTTTGCAAACTCCTCCGCCGCTCAGTCTCAAGAAGTGCTCTCTGAATAGACTGTGTTTCTTTGTCAGCGTACAATATTGCTTTCCCATTGAGATTTCTCGCCGCTCGACCAATGGTTTGAATGAGAGCTCCCGATGAACGCAAGTAACCCTCTTTGTCAGCATCTAGGATTGCTACTAGCGACACTTCTGGCAAGTCCAGTCCCTCTCGGAGAAGATTGATACCCACTAAAACATCGAATACCCCAATACGCAAATCTCTCAGAATCTCAATACGTTCTAGCGTATCGATGTCTGAATGCAAATAACGGCAACGAACTGACATCTCAGTAAAATACTCAGTTAGATCTTCCGCCATTCGTTTAGTCAGAGTTGTGACAAGGACACGTTCCCGCAAGGCTACCCGAGCCTGAATATCACCCAGCAAATCATCAACTTGTCCAGCAACCGGCCGAACTTCAACTACCGGATCAACCAACCCGGTCGGTCGATTGATCTGTTCAACCACAAGACCACTGGCTATTTCCAACTCATACGGACCTGGGGTCGCAGACATATATATCGATTGCCCAACTCGCTGCTCAAATTCTTCAAAATTAAGTGGCCGGTTATCGAGAGCGGATGGCATCCGAAAACCATGCTCAACAAGAGTAGTCTTTCGCGAACGGTCTCCGTGGTACATCCCGCGAATTTGTGGGATGGTTTGATGAGACTCATCAATAATAAATATCGTTTCCTTCGGAAGATAGTCTATCAATGTAGGTGGCGGTTCCCCCGGTTCGCGACCAGTAAAATGCCTCGAATAGTTCTCTATTCCATGGCAGTAACCTATCTCCTGCAACATCTCAAGATCATAGAGCGTACGTTGCTGAATTCTTTCTGCCTCCAGCAGCCTGACCTCGTCGTAAAGCTTTCGATGAAACCAATCAAGTTCCTTCCTAATAGTACCTATCGCTCTAGCAGCTCTTTCCTTCGGCGCCACGTAGTGCGTCCTAGGAAAAATTGTAACTGTCTCAAGTGCTTTAAGAGTCCGGCCGCTTAATGGATCAAATTGACATATTGATTCTAATTCGTTGTCGAACAGTTCGATACGAATTCCCAGGTCATCATAGCCAGGAATAATCTCTATAATGTCACCTCGCACACGGAATGTCCCTCGTTTAAGCTCGTAGTCATTGCGCTCGTATCTATTTTCAACCAGTTTGCGTAAAATTACCGATCGATCAACCACCTCGCCTTTCGTGAAAACCAATAACATTCCGTAATACGCTTCGGGTGACCCCAAACCGTAGATGCAGGAAACACTCGCAACAATGATTACATCCTCCCTTTCAAACAATGCGCGGGTAGCAGAAAGCCGCAGTCGGTCGATCTCATCATTAATTGTCGATTCTTTCTGGATATAAGTGTCACTAGCAGGGACATAGGCTTCCGGCTGATAATAATCGTAATAACTTACGAAATATTCAACTGCATTATCAGGGAAAAACTGTCGCAATTCTTGAAACAATTGTGCTGCCAGAGTCTTATTGTGAGCAATAACCAGAGCCGGGCGATTGACTGACTCGATAACTTTGGCCATCGTGAATGTCTTGCCAGAGCCTGTTACCCCTAAAAGGACTTGGCTCTTCTCGCCCCGTAATAACCCCGACGACAGCTCATCAACGGCAAAAGGTTGATCACCCCGAAGCTTGTGGTCAGACACCACACGAAAATCCTCACGGCGTCTTACTGGAACCCGGCTTGTTGCCATTGTTAATGCTACTTAGTGAAACTTACAAGACACAAAGACTATCTGCGTACCAGTACTTGAGGCACTCAGGTCAGCTCGCGAGTGCGCCACCTTTTTTCTTATCGTAGTTTCGATATTCGAAACTCTTGTGCTCTTCCTGCTTTAATTGAACACCTTCGTCGTAGGGAAACATATGTATAGCGTCGTAATCAGGGGGACAAAATTTCGCACAGAGTTGACAGCCAATACATGTCTCGACATTGATTTCGCAAATTTCGCCCATGGCGTTTGGTTCGGGATCAGGCACCAAGTAAATGCAGTCTTGTACCGGGCATACATGAACACACATCTCACATCCACGACCAAAACACTTCCCTTTATCTACATAAGCAAGAAGCTTCGGCTGTTTCTTTCGTGGACCTGTAATGAGAGTATCTTGCATTAGTAGTTTTCCTCCGGTGGTTCTACATTATAGCCGATTCTGTTTGTTTTACACTACTTGTGGTGGCCAGTAGTAGTTGTCACACCGTATACTTGGTTATCAATGGGTTACGCCGATACAGAAACTAGATTGTTTCGTAAGGGCCTTGGTTTGAAAGAAAACGTCCAAGAGCCCCTCCGAAAGGATTACAAAGGTCTCCTAGTAGATTATGCTCGTGAACATGCATTCACGTTAAGGGCAAAAGAATTAACCTTTCGACTAGCCAAAGAGTTCGGCTTTTGTTACTGAGTAGATCTGGCTTTCGAATACGCCTTCTAATCGAGTTCACGCTTTCCTAACCGCAGAATTTCTATCACTGGAGAAATTATTCACAACCCTTAAGTCAATCAACGCCTCTCTGAA
>CAZFLB010000081.1:0-6319 GCA_964518945.1 uncultured Acidobacteriota bacterium
GTTGTAATGATTACTATCGTGGAGCTGTAACTCAGAGTTGTCTTGAGCTTGGGTATAAAGGGGCTGATTGGTAGTTGCTATTAAGGCTGTGATTAAAACGTTGATTCTTATAGATGTCGACATATTGGAATTCCTGTATTAAAGATTAAAACAAACAACTTTGGGTTCGGTCATTTCCTGTAGAGCGAAGCGAATGCCTTCACGCCCTAGGCCGCTTTTTTTGATGCCGCCGAAAGGCATATGGTCAACACGGTAATCAGTTGAATCATTGATTATGATTCCTCCTACCTCCATGTGTTGAATTGCATAAAACGCATTCGAAATTTCGTTTGTAAAGATGGCACCATGTAGTCCGTAATCGACCGCATTAGATTTTTCAATCGCTTCTTTTAGGTTGGTGATGGAATACAAACATACAACAGGTCCAAAAATCTCTTCGCAATCGAGGCGTACACCATTGGAGACGTTTTCGAGCACTGTGGGAGGAATCAAGGTGCCGTTACGCTCACCGCCTGTAAGCAATTTTGCCCCTTGCGACAACGCTTCTTGAACCCACTCCTCAACTCGTTTTGCTTCTTCTTCAGTAATCATTGGACCCATATCAGTATTTTCGTCAAGTTGGCTACCAGTTTTATATTGTTTCGTTCGAGAGACGAACTGTTCTCTGAAGGATTCGTAAACCTCTTGTTGTATGTAAATTCTTTGTACACCGATACAGTTTTGTCCAACTGCCCAGAAAGCTCCTGATACACACGATTCGACAGCCGCATCGAGTTTGCAATCGGGCAAAACGATAACGGGTGAGTTAGAGCCTAGCTCCATCCCTAGTTTTTTAAGACCTGCTATTCGTGAAATGTGCTCTCCGGCTTCAACGCCACCAGTAAATGAGATCATTCTCACTCGTGGGTCGCTTACAAGAGAATCTCCTAACTTGCTACCATATCCAGTTACTACTGAGATGATTGGACTGGGTAGACCAGCTTCGAGTAGGCATTCACCGAGTTTTATGGCTGAAAGTGGTGTTACCGTAGCGGGTTTTACGATAACTGAATTTCCACCAGCGATTGCTGGACCCACCTTGTGTGCAACAAGATTGAGCGGATCATTGAAAGGAGTGATTGCTGCAATAATTCCGATAGGAAAGCGATAGTAGTAACCTATTTTGTTTTCCGAACCCTGTGCTGTATCGAAAGGAATTGTCTCGCCATTTATTCGACTAGCCTCTTCTGCTGATATGGATATCGTGTTGATCGCTCTACCAACTTCTTTTCTCGCTTCACGGATGGTTTTTGAGCCTTCGGTTGCAATTGTGTGAGCGAGCATCTCGCTCCGTTCTTCCATGATTACAGCTGTTTTCTTAAGTATAGAAATTCGTTGGTGAATAGGTAAGGAGCGATTAATTGCATAGCCTTCTTGTGCTGCTTCAATAGCTTGATTGATATCGCTTGCGTTGCCGCTCGGCACTGTGTCGAGAATAGAGCCATCAAAAGGATTTGTGACATCGATTTTCTCTTCTTTATCGACACGTTTACCGCCAATTATCATTTTCAATATATAAGTCCTCCGATACTTCGATGAATTTCCAGAATGTCAGTGAGAATGGAAAAGCCAGTCGCTTCTTTTCCGGCTCCTGGTCCTACGATCGTCACATCACCTGTAAGTTGAGTTGTGAAAGTAATGGCATTGTTTACTCCACTGATACCTGCAAGTGGATGTTCTAGATCTATTTTAGTTGGGGCTACGGATGCTGAAACGCCGGACGAGTCTCGTATGATAGAACCAATAAGTTTCCAACGCATCGAATCTGCTTGAGCTGACTGGATGTCACTTGATTGTACCTGAGTTATTCCGGTGCAAGAAATATCATTTGGTTTAAGGTCCTGTCCCATCAGAGTGTTGGCAAGAATCGTGACTTTGGCTAAGCTGTCCAGCCCATTGACATCAGCACTTGGGTCTGCTTCTGCATAGCCTAATTCCTGTGCGGTTTTCAGAGCTAGTTCATAGGCTTGTCCTTGTTCCATTTGAGTGAGGATGTAGTTGGTGGTGCCATTAAGAACCCCTTGAATTTTCGTTATCTCATTTCCCGCGAGTTCGTTTCGGACTAGATTTAATACGGGTGTTCCAGACATCACTGTGCCTTCAAAGAGAAAGTGAACATTGTTAGAGTTGGCTAATTCCGAAAGCTCTTTGTAGTGAAGAGCGACAGGTCCCTTGTTGGATGTTACGACATGTTTGCCTGTGCTGAGTGCCTGACGACAGTAATCGGCAGATGGTTGCCCTGTCTCAATATTGGTGTATGTGAGTTCACAGACAATGTCTGCTTCAGACCGCAGAATGGTTTTTTCGACACTCCATCCAGTTTCACCTTTGCTGTAGTTGTTTAGTGAATCGCCTTTGGCTACTAAGTCAAGAAGCTGATCTATGTCTAGGCCTTCTGGTAAATAAGCAGAGCCCTTTAGTTTGTCTGTGACAGCAACAATGCTGGTATTAAGCCCGTATTTCTGAACGAGTTGTTTCTGATGGGATTTCAAAATCGATACGAAGCCTTGCCCGACTGTGCCAAAACCAATAAGCGCTATTTTTTGTTTCATAAATGTGCTCTAGAACGTTTTCCTATTAATCTCATTTTTTAATGTCTTTACCCGAAATGAACAACTGTCTGACATTTTCAATAGAGGAATTATATTGAGTACCGGGTTGATATTATGTCTTTTCCAACTCTACAAAAATTGTTTTTGAGTTAGTTTGGATTTTTAACAATTGCTCCATCCTTCATTACGAAAACCACACGTCCGAGTGCGGAAATGTCTGTTAATGGGTCTCCGTCTACAGCAATTATGTCTGCACGTAGACCTGTTTTTAAATCACCGACTTCGGTTGATAGAAGCAAGGCTTTAGCCGCTCTTGAAGTGGCACTGGTAATGGCATCTTTGTTGGATTGGCCTGCTGCAACGCGACGTTCAAATTCGATTGCTGTCTTACCGGACCATACCCAACCAGCTGTTGCATCTGTAGAGAAAATAATACGAACTCCTTTTTTGACAGCGTGAGAAAATACTTCTGCACGTGTTTTCAATAGCTTTCCCGTCCATTCTAGTGCTTCTGCTGAAAATCCGAATTTTGAGCCGTTTGCGATGTAGTACTCTCCGAGGTACAAGTTCGGAGAATAGAAGATTTCGTGCTCGACCATCAGATCCAGTACTTCACTATTGAGTAAAGCTCCGTGTTCTATCGTTCTTGCACCTGCAAGGATGGCCCGTTTTGCACCCTCAGGTGAATGCGCATGAGCGGAAACAGGGATGTTTGCACGTTGGGCTTCATTCACCGCCCATTCAAGTTGCTGTAAAGAGTAAGTTGGTGTCCCACCCTGACGGCTACTTCGTGTTGCGAAGATCTTTAACCAATTAACACCGGCTTCGATTCGTTTACGGACTTCGGTCCGCATCTGGAGTTCATCAGCGGGTGATATCCCGTTTCGAATTACGTCACCCTCTTGTGCTGCCGCATCTCTGTCTGTGAGTCCGCGACCAGAAACGATTAGATTTGGGCCGGGTACAAGGCCATTGTGGATTGCATCTCGCAAGTCGATATCTTCATAACGTCCACTGCCAAGGGTTCGGACTGTCGTGAACCCACTTTCTAGAAGTTTTCTTGCTGCATGTGCACCTCGAAGCGCACTAAATGATGCTCTAGCGTTCTTTTTTGGAAAGTGAGCGTTGATATGTACATGCCCGTCAATCAACCCGGGCATGACGGTGTAATCGCGAAGGTCTATTAATTTTGCTGTTGGCTCTACGTTATTTGATTCGATAGATTTTATAGTAGTGCCGTCAATTGTGATGAATACGTCGTTGTGTGCGTTTCCGTTTCCATCAATTGCGAGTCCAGCTCGAATTACAATCGTCGAGTAAATGAGTAGTTTTAACATCCCTTGTCCTCAGGCATCTCCCTTAGTATAAAATGAGTTGTAGCATTATCAATCTTAAAATCTAGAGAGGGAAACCCGATGTCTAATCGTAACGTTTTATTTGCAGTAGTTATTTCATTGCTACTTCCGAGCAGTTCTTTTTCTCAGTGGACTGCTGAGAAGCCGGGTAGCGATAACATTAGGGTCCTCTCACATTTACCTTTGGGGCCAAGGCTAAATGTCTCGGATATTGATCTTGAGCAAGACATGGATCGACCCTATGCCTATGTTGGCCGCATGGTTTACGGTACAGAAGGAGATAAAGGGCTCGACATTATTGATTTGCATGACCCAGAGAAAGCTAAACGTATATATTCCTGGAGAGTTGAAAATCAGGACCTACACTTAGGTACTGGTGGGATGGATGTTAAACATTTTAAATGGAACGACCGATATTATGTGGTTCAGTCGTTGCAATTTCGGCAAGGTGGACCAAACCCAGATTTTGGAGCAGTCGTTCTAGACGTTACTGGACTTCCGGACCCCAATACAGTCAAAGAAGTAGCTCGAATTCGTGAACCGGATTACCCTGGGGGTTTCCATAATATCTTTATTTACCGTCATAGTAACGATGCGGTCTTGTTATTCGCAACGGTGTCTGGTCCTTTTGCTCATGTCTACGATCTCGGTCGTGTAGTAAGCGGCGACCTGGAGAATGCACTCGTGGCAAAGGTACCAGTTCCGGATGCTTCGAGTGAGCGACGTGGTTATCATGACTTCTATGCTGGGTACCATGTTGATAGTGCAGAGGATCGGTTCTATGGTGGTGGAACGGGAGGTTATTACGTTTATAACATCACCGACCTGGAAGAACCGAAACTTCTTGTGTCTTTGACTGGTATTCGAGGGGTTCGTTCTGGTCATACTTTTACTCCTACCCCTGACGGGCGATATGTTGTGGCGGAAACGGAGTATCAGTATGCTCCGTTGAGAATCTTTGATCTCAAGCCGGGCCTCGACGGTGAGGTTGAAACCATTTCGAATCCAATAGGAGCTTGGACCGCTGATTGGCGACATCTTGTTCATAATCACGAGATTAGATGGCCATATGTTTTCGTTTCCGGGTACTTAGATGGACTGCAAGTTTTTAGTTTGATGGACACCAAAAACCCGACAACTGTTGCTTACTACGACACATATACAGGGCCACCAAATGCGGATCGTCCCGCGATGTTTAATGGCGCATTCGGTGTTGATGTGAGGAATGCAGATGGACTTATTGTCGTTAGTGATATGACGACAGGTTTTTGGGCGTTTCGAATGGAAGGTTTTCAAGGGTGGAATGGTGAGGATTGGGGAATGCCGAATATCTCAAGTGCTCAGAACTGGGATGTTGGACCGGTGAAGGCTACAAATACAAATCGATGACAATTCTGCTTACAGTTGCCATGACTCTCCTGGGCAATTTGTCCGAAAGGGAGTTGCCTGTTTCTCCGTGGAGTGTTCCATTTGGCTTTGGTGGTGTATCGTGTAGTTTTTCGAGTTCTTTAGGTTCTGCGGAATTTCCAACTAACTACTATGGAATTGATCTGGTTCCGACAAAACGCGTTCCGGGAACAGGATCTGGTATGGGGTCAGCCAGGGTTACTTTTGCAGATTCACCATATGGTGTGGCAGTTTCCCAAGCGGGTGTCTACGTTGTTAACGTGGCACTTACACTGAAACGCGTCAAAACACCGGCAGGAGGTGTTTTAGTAGCTTGGGCGACCAAAGATGATCTATCCGAGACAGTACGTCTAGGTCCACTCAGTGAAAGCCTCCAAGCTGCTGGACAGGTTCGTTGGAATAAATTTCTCCTTGTCGTTACTCTCGAACCTATGGCGGAGGCTAGTTCTGTTTGGAAGGGTCCTATCGTTATGCGAGGAATGTCACGCAGTGGCTTAATGCACACTCTTGCTGGGCACGGTCCTTACGAACAAGAACCCTGCGCAAAATACGGTTTCTGAAATTGAAGCTAATCGTTTTGTGTTCGTTGCTGTTTGTTGTGCCTGTTTGGGCTCAACACGAAGAGCATCATATGCATGATATGAAGGCGGTTGATCCTAAAGCATGGCGAATGCCACCACATGATTTTCCAATGCCGCCATTACCAGGGATTGCTGATGCGGTGCCCATTGTTGGACCATTTTTGGCCGGGATGGGAGCCGATAGCCTATTTGATTTTCCAGAGGCACAACCAGGGAAGATCATTGAGATGGTTGATGGCGATGAACTTGTAATTAACGCCACTATCGTTCGACGTACTATTAATCAACTGACCTTTTTGATGTACGGCTATAACGGTCAATATCCAGGACCACTGCTCAAAGTAGAACGTGGTGCTACGGTGTTCATTGAACTTAAAAACGAAAT
>CAZFLB010000082.1:0-5318 GCA_964518945.1 uncultured Acidobacteriota bacterium
TAGCACACACAAAGTTAGGAAATCCGGGAACTGGTCCAATGATTGCATTGTGGTCGGGAGTGACCTCGTAGAGTCCAGCAACGCCAGATTGAATCTCAGCCTCCGCTAGTCTAGGCACTCTTGCGATTGCATCCTCCCCCACTCCAGCCAAAAAGTCCCAGTCAACTTGCACATTGAATCCGATTTCCTCGTTTCGGTCTGATTGCCCGACTAACAATCCGCCGCTTTCTTCATTCATTTACACCCCGGTCTCCCAATCGATCAACAATGGAAAATTTCTCGGGATCCACCGCATTGGCTTTGTAATAAAGTACTGACGGCGTATCGGCTCAACCGGAATTCTCACGCCAGCCAACACACCCACCTCTTGTGCCCACGGCCCAGCTGCATTCACTAACCAGCCGACCTGCCACTCTTCTTCGTCAACCCGAATACTCTGGACTCTCTCTCGAGACACCATGATTTCAGTAACCTCTGCAACTTTTTTAATGTCAACCCCTAGCCGAACCGCATTCGATGAATACCCTTGGACAATCGCATGTGGATTTGCAATGCCATCCTCAGGACAAAAAGTGCCGCCAACTAAATCATCCGAAACTACGTAGGGGGCTAACTCTTTGACTTCTTGTACGTCTAACACATGAACGGGAACACCCATCTGTTTTTGACTATGGACATTCCTTGTAAACACATCGAGATCTTCTTGGGAACTGAGTAAAAATAAATACCCGTTTTGCCGATAATCTACGGAACACCCGATCTCGTCCTTAAACCTTTTAAATGCAGCAATACTAAGCTGAGACATTGATATGTTTGCAGGGTCGGAGAATTGGAGACGGACCCCTCCTGCGCATTTTCCTGTCGAGCCCTTACCAAGTGCGTCTTCCCTTTCAAAAAGCACTATGTCGGAAGCGCCATGGTACGCAAGGTGATAAGCGATAGAAACCCCTATTACACCGCCACCAATGATAGCTATATTAGCAGTTCGCGCCATCGCTCTAGATATCACCCACTAGCTATGGAAAAGTCCCGTTTCCGGCAACGTATTCATTTCGGACCTTTATGAAGATTTCCTGGGTGAATGGAGGTCAGAATTGCCTTTAAGTAGCCGATGGCTGAGCATGCAACGAAAATTGCGCAGCCAGTAAACAAGTATCCGAATAAAGGAGGTACTACCCCAACGTGGTTGCATGTTATCACCAGAAAAATGGTGATCAGATGCATCACAGTTGTGGCCTTTCCAAGTCGACTAGAGGTAAATACTTTCTTGCCAACAAACAGGTTGAACACTAGGACGGCAAGCAGGATTCCAACATCTCGACTTATTGATAGTATTGCCAGCCAGGCAGGGATTCTTATAATTGCGGTGTCATTTGGCAGGGCCAGCACGATAAGGCAAGAAGTTATAAGGAGCTTATCTGCTAAAGGATCGAGCATCTTTCCAAGGTCTGTAGTTTCATTGCGTGTTCTTGCAAAGAGGCCGTCTAGAGCATCTGTTATGGCAGCGAGTCCGATAGTCAGTAGTGCCCAACCGTACAGTCCATATACTAGGTGGATGACGAGTAGGGGAACTAAAAAAATGCGTAAAACGGTCAGCCAGTTAGCCAGTGTCACGGAGACAACCCCGCACTGGACCCCGGTTGAAAACCTGGTTCGTCGACAAACCACAATAGGACTATCGCTATCAGAGTGAAGGTGGCCGCCAGCCAACACACGTACTGAAACCCGTATCCATAAAGAGCTGATGCGCTTGCTGCAGCCACTCCCCCGCCAATCTGAGAGAGTGTATTCCGAAGAGCAACAAACGTGCCGCGATATTCCTTAGAAACTAGTTCCGTGATCAACGACTGCAACGGAGCTATCCTGGCAGCTGCAGTCAAACCAATAATTCCCAGCACTGGGTAAAGGAAAACTCCCTTTAGGAAAGGTACTGAAACAAAACAACCCGTGAGAATGCCGTTACTAATCAACGCAACCCGTAGCTTGCCCATTCGATCACACAAGAAACCGCCTCCATATGCGCCAACGATTCCTGTAATTCCCGTCAGCGAAAGCACAACTGAAACAGCTTGCAAGGAAAGCTGGAAATTGTTTCGGAGGTATAAACTTAAAAATAATAGAAATCCTACGAGCCCGCCTGTTACAAAAAAGGCTGACCCGGCACCTGCTATCGTCGACTTCGTCTTAAGTAGGTCCATGTAATTGAAATTCTTTGATTTGCGGATTTCTCGAGGAGTCTCCAATGCGAACAATAATCCAACTGAAACGCAAAGGGTTAATCCCCCGAGGACGACATAATTTGTCTGCCAGCCAAAACGTACCGCAATTTCCGCACCGAGTGGAATACCTAAAATAGGTGCAGCAAAGTAAGCCGCTCCAACATAACCCATCACTCGACCTCTCGTTTCGTACGGAACAACGTCGGCGATCGATGCAATTGTAAGAGCGGAAATGCTTCCCGCAGCAATGCCGATTACAAAACGCGCGAGAAAAAACGCAGGTAGTGAGTAGGTCCATACGGATGCTAGGCTTCCGAGGGCAAACAAGAGTCCGCCCAACAGAAGAAACATCTTCCTGCCGAGTTGGTCGGAAAGCGGACCAACGCATAGTGCGCCGAATGCAGCTCCGAGCGAATAACCAACGACCGTATATCCAACCATTCGCTCGACCGTACGAAGGCTCTCTGCAATCTCCGGCAAAATAGGCGCAATTAAATTACTGTCAACGAGTGCGACCCCTAATAGTGAGATTAATAGGAATATTGTGCGATTGACATTGTCATGCATATTTGCAGATTCGTAATACCAAGTATTGATAATTGTAAGATCTTGTAGCGGCTCGACCTACGATGATAGCATCTGCATAGACAGATGAACTACGGATTCGTTATAGATAACCGGAAATGCATTGGCTGTCATGCATGTACCGTTGCATGTAAGGCGGAGCACGATACTCCAATCGGCGTGAACCGCACTTGGGTTAAGTACGTGGAGAAGGGTGCTTTCCCAAACACAAGCCGTGAATTCAGTGTGATGCGGTGCAATCATTGTGCAGATGCTCCGTGCACTACGATCTGCCCGACTACTGCACTATATACTCGTCACGACGGGATTGTTGATTTTGATAACCGTAGGTGTATCGGCTGTAAGGCATGTATTCAAGCGTGTCCGTACGATGCCATCCATATCGATCCTGATTCGGGCACGGCTGCTAAGTGCAATTATTGTGCCCATAGGGTGGAAATAGGACTTGAGCCTCCGTGCGTTAATGTTTGTCCAACCGAAGCCATTATTTCTGGTGATATAGAAGATGAAACTTCCAAAATTTCAAATTTACTTTCGCTTCACCCAGTCCAAGTCAGGAAGCCGGAGAAAGGGACTACCCCGAATCTCTACTACATTAACGGTGATATGGATTCGCTTACTCCCAGTAATGATGAAAGCCAAAGTGATTATATGTGGAGCAATCAACCGCCCCAAGGAGTTGATCTGGAGTCTTGGCGAGTGTCGTCGGAGCGCCACGCTCAAGAGCAGGTATCTGAGACGCATGATAGAACTCAGGCGCGAAAAGTTTACGGAGGACCACAGCCGCATCGAGGGAGCTGGGGTAAATCAGTTTCGGCATATCTTTTCACTAAATCAATTGCTGCCGGGATAGGACTGATAATTGCGTCAGTGATTTTGCTGGCACAATCCTTCCCTGTCGGCATAGCATTCCCTGCTTGGATATTAGCTTTGGTATTTCTAGCGCTAACAAATTTTTTTCTTGTGTATAAACTGGAACGACCTGAGAGATTCATTTATGTTCTAACAAAACCTCAGTGGGGTTCTTGGTTAGTCCGGGGCGCATACATCATGCTGCTATACAGCCTGTTGCTTCTATTTGCACTTGCTTACAGCCTGTTTCCTGGCCTCCTGAAAGAGCCGTCTATTCTAGTTGGACCGCTGCTGCTATTAGCTTTCGGAACCGCAGTCTACAGCGCTTTTTTATTTGGACAAGCCAAGGGCCGTGATTTATGGCAAACTCCATTGCTTCCATTACATTTATTGGTTCACGCGGTAGTAGCAGGTGCAGGTGCACTAATACTGCTATCAGAAGTTGTCACAAGACTGCAGGTGCTTATACCGACATTCGAGCGAACTCTTGCTGCTGGTCTAGCCGCTAGCATCTTGACGCTAGGGGCAGAGTTTCTCTCACAACATCAAACAGTGAACGCAGAAAAGGCAATCGAGTTGATCACGGTAGGCCCTTTTCGAACTAAATTTTGGCTGTTCGTATTTGTTCTAGGACATTTATTTCCAGCAATTTTACTAATCTTTCAATTACCGGCTATAGCCGCCTTGCTTGCCCTAATCGGCAGTGCTGTCTTCGAAGATCTGTTTGTTGAGGCTGGGCAGGCGATTCCATTAGCTTAGAGGGTGCGTAAATCAAATGAAACTTAAACGCTTAACTCCTCCAGGTAAACTGACCAATTATCCTCCTTCTGAGGCCTGGGATGATTGGACGGAGTATGACCCTCAAAAGTGGCCCGAACGCGTGCCAAAGCACTACTCGATTGTTCCAACGATATGCTTTAACTGTGAGGCGGCGTGCGGTTTGTTAGCGTATCTAGACAAAGAAACGTTGGCAGTTCGCAAATTCGAAGGCAACCCACACCACCCTGGTAGCCGAGGTAGGAATTGTGCAAAAGGGCCCGCCACTATCAACCAAGTAAATGACCCCGAACGGATACTTTACCCGTTAAAACGTGTCGGTAAGCGTGGAGATGGCAAATGGGAGCGCGTTTCGTGGAAATCTGCACTTCAGGACATAGGCGCTCGGATTCGCCTCGCTTTTGAGGAGCAGCGTCACAATGAAATCATGTACCATGTTGGCCGTCCAGGGCACGAGCGCCACATGGAGCGTGTTCTTCAAGCTTGGGGTCTCGATGGCCACAACTCGCACACAAATATATGTTCATCTGCGGCGCGACTTGGTTACGCGTTATGGTCTGGCTCTGATCGCCCCAGTCCTGATCATGCCCACGCAAAGTTCATTTTACTTTTATCAGCGCACCTAGAGTCTGGTCATTATTTCAACCCTCATGCCCAAAGGATACTTGAGGGCAAATTAAACGGGGCTAAGTTGTGTGTTATGGACCCTCGTCTTTCAAATACGGCTTCTGTCGCTGATGAATGGCTACCTACGTGGCCAGGTAGTGAGGCCGCCGTGCTGTTAGCGATGGCCTTGATACTGTTGAAGAAGAGGTTATTTGACCGAAAGTTCCTGAAAGACTGGGTTAATTGGCGCCAATATATGGGTGAAGTGCATCATAACAC
>CAZFLB010000083.1:0-19826 GCA_964518945.1 uncultured Acidobacteriota bacterium
AGCAGCGGGTGCTCTTGCTGCCACTAAATTAGAGATGCAGTTAATCGACTATGTCCCCTGCTATCGTTCAGAAGCAGGAACAGGTAACGGTATGGGGTTTGCAATATGGCAATAAGTCCTAAGCCCGCATCAACGAAAAAAAACATCGGTCAAGGTGCTACAACCGGAGCTCGCTATCTCCAGAGCCTGAACGATGATCGAGAAATCTGGTACCAAGGTGAACGTATTAAGGACGTAACAAACCACCCACAACTACAACAAATGGCACAAAGCTTAGCTCGCATCTATGACATGCAACACGAGGCTGCAACCAAAAATGTTATGACTTATCTACGAGAGGATGGCCTAAGGATTTCTTACTCTTATTGTGCTCCCCAAAATGCTCAAGACCTACTTAATCGACGTGCCAATACAGAAGTATGGGTGAGAGAAGTTTTTGGTATGTGTGGACGACTTCCCGACTTTTGTAGCTCAATGGTTATAGGCTATTACGACATTAAAGATGAATTGGCAAAACTTGATGCTGAACTCGCAAACAACACCGAATCATACTTTACATACGCTAGCACCAATGACCTATGTCTTTCTCACACACTACATGACCCTTCTATGGATAAGTCACTACGTCCGTCTCAAGACCCCGATCGTTGCGTACGCATCGTAAAAGAACGAGATGACGGTGTCATCGTCAGAGGTGCACGCTTCAACACGCTAGGACTTTTTTCAAACGAAATCCTAGTTTCTCCAACTTATCTGTTAACAGAAGACGAACCTGAGTTTGCTATTTGGTTCACAATTCCAACGAGCACACCAGGTCTCAAACAGATAGCACGTGAACTATTTTCAGGAAGAGACCCAGTGGATCACCCAGCATCAACACGCTTTGATGAAGTCGATTCACTCGTTATCTTCGACGATGTTTTTGTGCCATGGGAACGGGTTTTCCTCTATCGACAACCACTTGCATCAAATCGGCTATTTCGCAGCAATGTGATGACTTGGGCTTCCTACACCAGCACAATTCAGACTCAACTGAGAATGGAGATTCTTATTTCTACTGCACATCTCTTAGCCCAAACGTCCGGAATGGATAAAAAACCAAACGTCATAGCTGCCTTAGGTGAGATGTGTACCTACCTCTCGCTCTTACGCTCAAGTTTAAGAGTTTCCGAAATCGATTGCGTTCGTACGCCTGGAGGACACATAGCGCCTAAACCAACTCCTGAAAACCGTGCTCTTGTAACAATAATCTCTGAACGTTTTGTTGAACTCTTAGAACATATTGGCACCAGCTCATTGGTTTTTCTACCAAATGCACAAGACTGGAAAGTTCCAGAACTAACCAAACACCTTGACCTCTACTTGCGCGGGAAGGAAACTTCCGCAGCCGATCGTTACAAGCTATGCAAATTGGCATGGGACATAACTGGTGATTCTTATGGAAGTCGACAGCAGCTCTATGAGCGCTTGCACTCAGGAGACCCCGACACCATGATCGCAAATGCGTACCGTAATTTCGACTTGTCTAACGGAATAAATCTAGTATCCAGGTTTCTCGGACTAAAAAAAGAATTCTCTTAACGGAGACTTTAATAATCATAGGATCAATACCCTTGGCACAGGAACATAAATACAAGCACGCATTAACTGTTTTTGAAACACTTGCCGAACTAGAGAGTTCTGGTGAGTCTGTTGCTGTTGCCACTGTTATTAGGGCAAGTGGCTCAGTACCTCGACAAAATGGTAGCAAAATGATCATCTATCGCGATGGAAACATTAAAGGCACTATTGGAGGGGGAGAAATGGAAGGCCGAGTTATTAAAGAAGGCCTGCAAGCTATAAGCGATGGTCAAACACGTGTTCTATCGTACGGATTTCGTGACATTCAAAAAGGCGACGTTGGAGTCTGTGGGGGGGAGGTTGAAATTTTCGTGGAACCCATAAAACCTAAACCAAAACTAGTGATTGCAGGTGCCGGACATGTTGGCAAAGCAGTTGCTTATCTAGCCAAATGGCTAGGCTTTTACGTCATCGTTTCCGATGATAGAAAATTGTTTGCAACTCCCGAAGCAGTGCCGCAAGCCGACGAGCACATCTGCTGTAAATTATCCGCACTTCCCGATCTGGTAACGCTAGACCATAACACCTATGTATTGCTAACTACACGAGGAATACCTCTGGATATCGAAGGCTTACCAGCCATTCTAAAAACGCCCGCAGAATACATTGGAGTCATCGGTTCTCGTAGACGATGGCAAGTTTGTGCAGAAAAACTTCGGGAAAATGGTTTGAGTGACAATGATATCGCTAAGGTCACCTCACCAATCGGACTCGAATTAAATGCCGAAACGCCAGAAGAGATTGCAGTAAGCATTATGGCGGAATTAACTATGCTAATAAAAAAGGGATCCGGTAAGAGAATGGGAAAAACCACCTAGTACTCCTTTAAAGCAAGAAATTGAATTACTGGACTATTGACACCTCCGATAGTGAGGAGTAAACTTTCAAACATGAAAACCGTTTTCATGTTTGGCTAATGTGCAGAAAATAACAACACTCCAAGATCAACCGGTTGGCTATTGCGGTCGGATTGTTCCGAACACCAGTACTGATCTCCCAGAACGACTCTTAGAACTCGGGTTTGTTCCAGGAACTACTATATCCGTATTAAGGCGGGGCCCTCTCGGTGATCCTGTTCAACTCGAGCTACGTGGGTACCGTATCTGCTTACGACGTGAAAGCTTAGCTTTCATCAAGGTCGAACCCATACCTAACTGAGCCGTATGAGCACGGCAAACGCATCTGTAAAACCCTTAAGAGTCGCGTTGCTTGGGGCCCCCAACTCAGGAAAAACGACACTTTTTAACATTCTAACTGGTTCTAGAGCCAAGGTTGGAAACTACCCAGGCGTAACCGTAGAACGTCGTGAAGGAAAGATAATTAATTCCGCTCAATCCATTCATCTAATCGACTTACCTGGTAGCTACAGCCTACGCGGAGAAACACTCGACGAAAAAGTAGTAACAAATGTTCTCAGCGGCGAACTTGAAACAAAACCGGATGCACTGCTAATCGTTGTCGATGCCACCACACTTCGCAGAAGCCTTGGCATGGTTTTAGAAGCGATTGAGAGTCACCCTAATCTCAGATGTGCACTTGTGGTAACAATGATTGATGAAATGCGAGCTCGCGGTGGCAATATTAATTTCACAAAACTAAGCCAAAACTTAGGAATCCCTGTGTTTCCAGTCGTGGGACACAGAGGTGTCGGCATGGAAACACTAACTGTAGCGCTCGAAACACCCACAACATGGCCTCACCCAAAACAATTTAACAGCCAAACTCCTGCAGTGCGTTTTCATTGGGTTGATAGAGTTTGCAAGGAGATTGGTGCAACGAAGGTCGGCTCTGACACACGAAGTGACCGTATAGACCGTTGGCTTCTTCATCCATTCGTTGGAGCTATCTCATTTTTTGGTATCATGATCTTTGTTTTTCAAAGCATTTTTACTTGGGCCGTTCCAGCAATGGATGCTATCGAGAGTATTTTTGGAACCCTAAGCCACCTTACCCGATCGGTTCTTCCAGAAGGATTACTAACGGATCTCGTAGCTGACGGTGTACTCGCTGGAGTCGGATCGGTGCTTGTTTTTCTCCCTCAAATTGTCATTCTCTTTACTCTTATCCATTTCCTTGAAGACACCGGATATATGGCAAGAGCAGCGTTTGTAGTTGACAGAATAATGGGATGGGTCGGTTTACAAGGACGATCTTTCATTGTCCTTTTATCTTGCTCTGCTTGCGCTGTGCCTGGCATCATGGCCGCCCGTGCAATCCCGTCTCAACAAGATCGGATAGCTACCATTCTAGTCTCTCCCTTCATGACTTGTTCTGCTCGGCTACCAGTTTATACGTTGCTTATTGCAGCCTTCATTCCAAACAACTCAGTGGGTTTATTTATCGGCATCCAGGGGCTAGTTATGTTTGCCCTTTACTTGCTAGGAGCTCTGACCGCTCTCTTCTCCGCAGCACTTCTGAAAGCAACAATTGTCCGCGGAAACATAAACACTTTTTATATGGAACTGCCACCATATCGATTACCAACAATACAGCTCTTAGGTACACAGGTTTGGCAAAGCGCTCGTGCCTTCATTAAACGGGCTGGGACAATAATCTTTACCGCTTCTATCGTAATCTGGGCTCTACTCAACTTTCCTCGCGCTAATGTCTCAGAAACGATGCCGCCAGATCTGCAGGCACAACAGCAACTTGAGACAAGTATTGCTGGTCAAGTTGGTCGCACTATAGAGCCCGTTATTCAGCCACTCGGTTACGACTGGAAAATAGGTGTAGGACTAATCGCCAGCCTTGCTGCTCGAGAAGTCATTGTCGCCACGCTCGCACAAATTTATGCGGTCGGGGACGTAGACAACTTTAATGGCCTAAGAGAAGCCCTGAAAAACGACATCAATCCGTCAACAGGAAAACCCGTATTCAACTTGGCTGTGGCTCTTTCTCTCCTAGTGTTTTTTGTCTTTGCATTGCAGTGCACGTCGACAATCGTAATAATGGCCAAAGAAACAGGTTCTTGGAAATGGCCTGCGTTCGCCTTTAGTTACATGCTCGGCTTGGCATACCTTGCAAGTTTTACTACATATCGGATTGCCTCTGTTTTTGTACCTTAACAAACTTGTATTCAGCCAAGACTATTTAAAATCAGCTGCGCAAATGTACTTGACGGAAACCTAAATTGATTTCGAGCGCTTTCCTCAAGAAAGCGAGCCGTCTGAAACCAAGGATTCGCCAATGACATCTCCAAGGACGTTCGTAACACTAATTATGTCGTCTCTAGAAATCGTTAGCGGAGGTAGTAACCGAAGAACTTTTTTTCCTGCTGTCAGGGCAAGGATACCTTTTTTTGCAAGCAGATCAACATATGGCCGAGCCCTCTCCTTAAGCTCAATCCCCAACATCAGGCCACATCCACGCACTGGAATGGTTAGATTCTTTCGAAAAGTTGCAGCCTTAGCGTCGACCTCATCTAAGAAGCCTTCTCTCGTGACTACATCTAACACTGCATTTGCCACCGTACAAGCGAGCGGATTTCCACCAAAGGTAGAACCATGGGACCCAACAGGAAACTCAAGCCCATCACGGCAAATCATCGCACCCATTGGGAAACCACCCGCTATGCCCTTCGCTAGGCACATGATATCTGGCTCAACATCGAACTTATCGCAAGCAAACAACCGACCTGTGCGTCCGAAACCAGTCTGGACTTCATCAATAACTAGCAGTACTCCCTTCTCCCTACAAAGTCCAATGGCCCGCTCTACAAATAACGGATCGGCCGGATGAACACCTCCTTCTCCCTGGATAAGTTCAATTACCAATGCTGCAACACTTGTGTCAATCTTAGCCTCAAGAGACTCAATTTTATTGTAAGCAACAAAATCGACTTCAGGGAGGACCGGTTCGAAAAGTTGGTTGGACCTAGGGTTAAAACTAACACTCATCGAACCAAAGCTCCTACCATGAAAGCCTCTTTTCGCTGCAACAATCTTGGTCCTACCAGTAGCAACCCTTGCAAGCTTCAAAGCAGCCTCAACAGATTCCGTTCCCGAATTTGTAAAGAACGCGCGCGTAAGCCCTTTCGGTGCCAACTCTACAAGTCTCCTAGCCAACGTGGATTTCGGCGAGTGCTGAAACGTACTAGAGACTGAAGAAAGAATCGCCGCCTGTTTTGAAAGTGCAGAAACAATCGCTGGATGCGCATGTCCTAGAATCGCAGCGCCATTCGAACTAATACAATCGATGTATTCTCGCCCCGTATCGTCCCACAACCGCACCCCTTCACCACGGACTAGGGTTATTCCTCGCGAACCTTGGACTTTCAACTCATAGTCATTCTCTATCATCGAATCATCGTTCCCAGACCCGACAACGCTGAATGTAAAGGTTGATCAACTCGACCATCAGCCACAATAATTTCCTCGCATCCAGTGTCTGCCATCTCCGACAATGCCATTAGCTTACGTCGAAACCTACCTTTCGAAGCTACAGCTTTTCTCCGAAGCTGAGAGAAGTTCATATGCTCGATAATACTCGAAGGGTCGTCGTGACGTTCCAGGAGCCCTGGAGCCTCCAAAAGCTGAATAACTTTTCTCACTCCAAGGCTACTCTGTAGGAGTGCAACAACACTGTCGTTTTCGGTATTAACAGCAAAACCTTTTTCATCCAAAATAGGTACCGTTAAAAGAACAGTGTACCCTTCCGAGATTAACAGCTGAAGCAACGCCATATTGATTTCCGTTGGCTTTCCTGAAAAGTCTCGAACGATTTTTTTCTTGCCGTCTTCCACAATGCGGATTCCAGGATTGCGCCGACCACACACAAGAGCTCCGTCAATACCGGATAATCCAATTGCATTTACTCCGTTTTGCTGGCACAACTGCACAAAGTGTTTATTGACGATCCCGGCATAAGCCATAGTCAAGACTTTAAGTGCGTTCTCATCTGTAAACACACTCTCAACACCAGAAACCGATGTTATCCTGCGTGTAGGGTGGCCAAGATCCTTCGCTAAGTCATCTCTAAGAGCATTCGCACCATGAACAACCAAGGTAGATTTATTTAGAACAGCCAAGTCCTTCGCGATTCCATCGAGATTTATGGTTGCTCCACCACCAACCTTAATAAGTATCATATTAGAGCGTAACTCTCTCACCACTCCGCAACGGTTCAAACTCATCATCCAGTCTTTCTGAACATACTGCAACTAAACGACCACTACGATAGTGCAAAGTGAAATAATCAGGCGACTCATCAAAACAACAACTCGCGTAAATTTTCACGCCATCCGTAATTGCAATGTTCATTGCACGAACGCGGCGACTTTTTTTAAGAAGAAGCCGGGTCGTTTGCGTCAATACCTCATCAAGGTTTCGATTCTCGTTGGACAAAATCATATTGAATATCTTCTCGGCACCAATACGACCCGGTATGCGTAGCCGAACACCATGAAGCTCACCGTTGAATACAAAGGTGTATTTATCATGATAGAACGGCATATTGTTTTGCACATCGATTCCAATGTCTCTAAACGCACTCCTAGCGTGTAATACCAAAAATTCTGTTTTACTCGGGATTTCCACGTCATCATCCCAGATCGGAGAAAGAGAACGGTATCGAGACCAAACTCCGTCAACACGCCAAGATGCACCCCAACCATGTCCTTGATATTCAGTACTTGCACGACACCGGTCACGAAACGAACTCAGATATGGAGCAGTCTCAAATGAATCCTCTCCACGCATCATAAGAAAACGACACATGTTATTTGCTCAACACAACTAGATCGGGTGAAGTCCTGAAAACGCTAGACCTGTCAGCTCATCAAGGCCTGTCATCAAATTCATACATTGAATTGCCTGCCCGGCTGCCCCCTTTACAAGATTGTCAATTGCGCTCACAATGACAAGCCGCTTGCTATCGGGGTCAAGATCAAAGCCAACATCACAATAATTAGTCCCAGAAAGGATTTTTGGTTCAGGATAGCGATAGGGTCCTCGACGCTCCTTAACTAATCTCAGATACGGTTCGTTGTGGAAAGCTTCGCGAAAAATATCCCACACCTCGCGTTCTGTAATGTCACAATTTGGAAAGACGTGGCTAGTAGCAACCGCTCCTCGAACCATCTCCACAGAAGTAACCGAGAGATGAACTGGGATTTGCACTTCCGTTCCCAACGCTTGAGCGATCTCAGCCGTATGTCGATGTCCTGTCGGAGCAAAAGCTCTAACCGAACCGCTCCGCTCTGGGTGATGACTCGTTGCAGAAGGTTTACGACCAGCTTCACTTGAACCTACTTTAACCTCAATCACTGGACCAACGTCAGAAACAATACCAGCAGCAAACAAAGGATAGAGTCCCAGAATGGCCGCCGTCGCATTGCAACCCCCACTAGAAACAAAGCTTGATGAACGAATCATTTCTCTTTTGAGCTCTGGGATTCCATAAACAAATCTACTAAGAAGTTCTGGACGCAAATGTTTGCCTCCATAATATCTCTCATAAACTTCAGCATCCCTCAGTCGAAAATCAGCACTCAAATCAATGACTTTCGGAGCCAAAGCTTCCAGTTCATTCCAACGTTTAGAGGCCTCTCCATGAGGTAAACACATGAACACAACATCAGCAGGGTCCATTTGTGAAAGGCTTTGAAATCGAATTGTGTTAAACCCTCGTAGGTTAGGATGCACTCGCCCTATAGGCTTACCTGTAAAGCTTTCTGAGCTAACACCTTCAACTGAAACAGAAGGATGGAATAACAAGAGACGAAGTAGCTCTCCACCTACATAGCCTGAACCACCAACAATGCTAGCACGAATCACGCAGCCCGAGCCTCGCGCGCAACGTCAACAACATATTCGACGATAGCCGCTGGAATATCAACACCAGTCGGCTCAACGCTATTACGAAACTCCATGGTATCGTTAACTTCATTGACAAGATAACCATCACTAGATTCAAACAAATCAATCGCGAGAACTCCTCCTCCGACTGCTCGAGCCGCGGCTAGTGAAATAGCTTTCAAGTCAGGCGTAACCGTTAGTGGCTTCACTGTTGCACCACGTGCAGTATTAGTTCGCCAATCGGAACTTTCACGTAATATGGCGGCGATACACTCGTCCCCTACTACAAAAGTGCGTATATCGCGCCCATTTTTCTCAATGTACTCTTGTACGTAGTACACGTGATGCTGAAAGCTTGGCAACGCCTTTTTATGCTCAAGTAAACTTCTAGCAGTATCAGCATCGTTTGCACGAGCAATGAGACGACCCCACGACCCCACAACCGGCTTAACAACAACCGGGTAACCTATTTCTTCCATTACTTCCAATGCGACCTCTTCTGAAAAAGCAATTCTCAATTCAGGATGAGGCACACGAGCACTAAGTAAAGCTAAAGAGGTTGCGAGCTTATCGTTACATACTTCCGCAACTGAAACAGGGTTAATACACCTAACTCCAACAGACTCAAACATCCGCCGGGTATAGATATTTCGAGAACTACTAACACTTCTCGCAAGTACAGCGTCGAAACCGTAATGCATGCGTCGAGGGTCAAAGCCTAGTTTGCGGTCATCAAGTGCCCGCCACTCAACTTCATTGTGATCATCTAAAGCCGCCATTATTTGCTTCTCCTCAGGACGTACAATTGAATGCACGACCCCAATGCGAAGATTACTCACCCCAGTCCTCAGCCACTTCCGGAGCTTCCACAAGCGTCAAAGGGTCTAAAGAAACGACCTCCAATTCACTTGCACACTCATCGCAATCGATGAGTTCGCTAACCACAGTCCCAGCTTTCACACCGACCTCACCACCACAGATCGGACACGATGTCATAATTAAACCTCCAGTTTCCTATATGCGGCCGACTAGCTTAGGCTAAGGAAACCCATTTGCAAAGAAACTATACAAGAAAGTCACATATATCATGTTTTATGTTATGTTTATAACATCGTGAAACGGATTTCCGAAGCTATTGAGGACATAGTAAGCAACCATTCAGCGCTTGGGTTTGGCTTCTACCACGATCTGTTAAACCTCACTCATGTTGCACGCTTCCTAAAACCCAGTATTGAAGCCATTACAAAAAAAGAGGTTACCGAGTCTTCTATCTTAATGAACCTTTCTCGATTGAGAAAAAAACTGGCTCAACAGCCAGCCGCAATTGACGAAAAGTTGATTTTGGACAAAGTTAGTATTCAATCGGGGTTGTGTTCAGCAACCGTTTCGAAAACATCAACAAGCCATCAAGAAATAAATCAGATTTTCAACCGGATTCAATCTTGTAATGGCTTTATTACCGTTACAGAAGGCCTTCGTGAAGTCACAGTCATAATTGAATCCGAAAACTTATCGTTACTTACTGAGTCTTTTCAATCAAAGGCTCGTATTTTCCATCAAAATCTCGCATCTCTGGGCATAACTTTCAGTAAGCGCTATCTTGAAGTCAAAGGTATTCTGCATCAACTTCTCGAGGAAATTGCACTGCACAACATAAATATCGTTGAGATTGCTTCTACTGCAACTGAATTAACCATCTTCCTTCATGAAGAAGACGCCCAGCTTGCGTTCGAAGCCATTTTCCAAAGATTCTCTCGACGGAAAGCAACAAGCTCGAATCAGACGAACCATTCCAAAGAACAAAAACACTGATTATTAATAAGCTTTATTGTTCATCATCATTATGGACAGCTTCTAACTCAAGTCCAAGCCCATTAGCAATTCGGTTGGCAAAAGCATAGTAGGATGCCACGTGATTAATATCTAGTATCCCGCTATCAGAAAATCCTTGCTCTCGGAGTACATCAATATCCGAACGGATCATGTCCCAGGGCGTTCTCGTGAGTTTTTCAACATAGTTAAGCATCGCTCGATCTGAACCTTCTAATGGTGCCTGTTTCCAGTCAGCTTCGAGTATTGACACAAGGTTCTTGTCCCTTGTCAATTTACGGAGCCCCGCTCCGTGATGTCGAATTCAATAGTGGCAATGGTTCAAAGCAGAAACAACCACTGCAATCATCTCACGCTGAACACGAGTTAATTCAGAAACTCCGCGCATGAGCGTTGAGTACAAATTAAAGTGCGCTTCCATCGCTGGCGGGTTAAGGCTTTCGACCTTGAGAATATTATCCACACCTCCCCAAGGCTCGGTATATCTCTGGTAGAGCTCTTTAAGTGCTCCTGTCGACTCCTCTTCGGAAATCATTGCAATCCAAGACATAAACTTCTCCTAATTAAGATTAAGTAGCAAATATCAAAGAAAACTCGATGTTTCATCCAACCCTTTCTTATTAATGTTGGGGACCACAGCATTACTCGCGGGATAGCCTACTACTAAAATCAGAAACGGCCTTTCGTTTGTGGGCCTGCCTAAAATCTCATTAAGAAAATTCATTGGACTCGGAGTATGAGTCAGGGATACGAGCCCTGCATTGGGCACTGCGGTAATGAGCATTCCTGTCGCGATACCCACTGACTCCGAAACATAATAATGTTTCACTTTACTTCCATCTGGGTTTACTTCGAAGTTTTTTGCAAAAATAACGATTAGGTATGGTGCGATTTCCAAGAAGGGCTTGTGTTCGTCTGTGCCAAGCGGAACCAATGCCTCTAACCAACCGTCTGGAGCGCGACCAGCATAAAAAGCTCTTTCCTCTTTCTCAGCGCCTTCACGGATTTTTTTCTTAATTACTGGGTCACTGACAGCAACAAAATGCCATGGCTGTTGGTTAGCGCCACTGGGAGCAGTACCAGCACTTTTCAAACAACTTTCAATCACTCCTCGCGGAATCATCCGTTCTGAATAGTCTCGCACCGTTCTTCTTTTCTTCAAATGTTCATAAAACTCCTGCGCACGCCTTTGCATCTCGTCCACGGGAAGCTCTTCGTAGCTCAAGCGCTGGGTGTTTTTCAATTTAGCCATCACTAAACACCTCCGTTATTAGAACCAACTTACTAACGCAACAATAAACGTATCAAACATCATCAAGTGTCCCTGAAAAATTTTCTATCACTTCCTCCACTTCACAATGTGATAACAAATGAAAATTTAAAGATCGAATCCAGCTTTCTCTTTCGGACAACCGCTGTACCCAACGACACCCTCTGCAAGTTAAACAGGTCCAGCTGTTCTAGCGCTGGGAGATTCTGAAAAAGAAATTGAAGACTAACCCGTAGTGCAAACATTGAGCTGAACTTAGACGTAAACAAGTTGGTGCTGTCGAAGCGAAAGTCATTAACTTGATTCACATTGAGAAAATATACAAAATCAATTTCAAATTGATTATTGCCTCTGACCAATTGGAAATAGTCCAAGGCTAAACGAATTTCTGAGAATTTCTCATTACGTAAAGGGTCTGGAAGTGCATCGATCCTACGAGTAAACGTAACCGCATACTCAGTCTTTAGCTTTGTCTCTTCAGTGTTCGTCCACGTGTTACCAACCCCAAGAAACAAAACTTCACGATCATGAATTCCCGCATTCATATCTCTATCCCAACCTGCTCCTGTCATCCAAAAGAAATTTTCAGAAATATTCCTTTGATATTTTCCCAATACATAGTAACGCTCGTTGTCTAATACTCGTTTTGGGTCATTGATGGCCTCAAAATTATCCTGAGTGCCAACAGCAAATCTTTCTGCAGCAGTTCGCGTACGTAATGCACCTAAACTCACCTGCAATTCTGAATTATCAAGTGTATAAGTGGTTTGATTATCCAGAGCCATAGAACTCGTCAATGCATTTCCAGAGGTAAGGACAAAACTCGCGCCAGCTACATTCGACCAATTAGCAGCTTTTTCGTCTTTCGTTTCCTCAATTTGGGTATGAGCTTCAGGTGCAAAGCCCAACACAAATAAGAATGTCACCAAAAGGCTATTTCGCATAAATCTACCTCTATCCAAGTTACTTAAGAAAGCTTACTCAAGTCAGAACAACTTTGTAACCTTCTATTCTATAAAGATAAAATTAGAAATGGAGGTTCCTATGTTTTCTTTCATTTTATTAACCGGACTCAGCTTCGCCACGCCTGCACAAAATGAAAGCCCCTTCTGGAGACCAGTAATCATGGGAACTCACGGCATGGTAGCTGCAGAACATCCACTCGAAGCAATTGCAGGCATGAAGATCCTAGAGGAAGGGGGAAATGCTATCGATGCTGCTGTCGCTGTGTTTTACATGACTTCGGTTGTCGAGCAACATCAAGCAGGCATCGGTGGAGATGGGTTCATACTTGCCTACTTAAAGAAGGAAAACAGAGTCGTCTTTATAAATGGCACTGGTCCAGCTCCCGGTTTAGCCACTCTCAGCTTCTATCAAAAACTCGGTGAAATCCCCAGTCACGGACCATTGTCTACAGACGTCCCTGGTGCAGTCGGCGGCTTCGACCTCGCTCTTTCACGATACGGTACAAAGTCTTATGACGAGTTACTTGCACCAGCAATCAAAGCAGCAAAAGGGCACCCGTTAGACTACTGGACAGCATCTCAACACGAGCGGAACATCGAAAAAATTTCACATTATCCGAGTTCGGTAGCATTATTACTTAGAAACGGTCTTCCCCTGCAAGTCGGTGAAATTTTCAAACAGCCAGATTTAGCTACATCATTAGAGGTGATTGCAAAAGAGGGGGCATCTACTTTCTATCAAGGGAAATTGGCAAAACAGACGACAGCATTCTACAAATCCCAAAATGGCCTACTGAGTTACGAAGACCTAGCCAACTTTAAAGCGGAAGAGTCTGAACCTATTATGACATCCTATAGTGGACTGGACGTTTATCAGAGCGCACCAAATTCACAAGGCATTGTAATGCTTATCGCTCTTAATATTTTGGAAGGGTTTGATTTGAAAGCACTCGGCCACAACAGTACTGAGTACATTCATGTCGTTACCGAAGCCCTAAAACTAGCGTTTGCTGACAGGAATACCTACGTGTCTGATCCTCGTTTCGTCAATATTCCAGTAGACGGTTTGCTCTCAAAGGAATACGCATCTGAAAGACGTAGGCTAATTCGCAACGACCGAGCTATTGAAAATACACCTCCAGGCGATCCTACTTCTATCAGAGGAGTCCTTGATGGTTACACATTAAATTATGCTCAAGGCAGTCCAGAAATTCAATATCCTTTAGCAATAGAAAATCTGGATGGCGAAACATCTTCTTTCTCCATAGCAGATCAGTTTGGAAATTTAGTTTCAGTCACACATAGCGTGAACGCAGGCTTCGGCAGTGGAATGGCAATTCCAGAAGGAGGTTATTTTTTAAACAACCGTATGCCTTATTTCTCTTTAAACGAAAAAGATGTGAATGCCCTCATTCCGGGTAAACGCACACGCCACACTGTCAACCCTGCGATAGCACTTAAAGACGGAGAGCCCTACCTCGCATGGAATACACCTGGTGGAGACAATCAGCCACAAGCCATGTTGCAAGCGTTCCTAGCTCACGTACATTTCGGTATGAACGTCCAGCAAGCAGTCGAGGCCGCAACCGTAACCTCCTCAGCCTTTAACGCCTCAAATTACCCTGGAAGAAACCGCGGCATGTTAACTATACCTTCCGCGATACCAAAACAAATTGCTGACGAGCTATCATTAAAGGGTCACCGCATTGAAATCGCAACTCTGCAACAACCGTATCGGCAAACGTCGTCTGGAGCCGGGGCCGTCAAAATGATCCGAATTAATCCAAAGACCGGAGTTCTCGAAGCAGGGGTCAGCCCTGCTAAAAGCGACTATGTCCTCGGCTGGTAGCTCTCGAAGAAACGTCGATGATTAAAAATCTAAACACAAGAAGCAGAGACGAATTCTTCTGTGAACTAAACATCGTAAGCAACAATAGAGCTTTTACAAAACATTCCTAGTCGATCCGATTCAGCGTATCAATAAAAGCCCGTCTCCCTTTTCGGCTTTCATAGAAAATTACTGGTACAAGCCGGCCACGGATGCGATCAGGACTTAATCGAGCATAGTCCATCAATCTCTTCACCAGTTGCTCTCGAGTCATAGACCCAGAATGTACATCGGGATACGCACTCAGAAGAGAGTTAAGCGAAAGTGTGGTCACCCTGCCGGTCAACATAGCATCCACAACGATCGCTTTAAGAACATTGTGAGCAAAATTAAAGTAAAGGGAAAGTGGAGAGAATTGATTGTCATTTGGTTGATAGTGCGGAAACAAAGTCAGAAGCTCATCCTTGTGCTCCTTAAATTGGACACGGAAACTGCTAAGTGCAGAAACATCAGACATGAATTCCGGTGGTTTACCAACAAAAGCCCGTGTATCGGGTGACAATCCATTCAGCAAACCTTCCAACACTTTGTCACGTTGTATCCCCTTAACTCCTTGATCAAAAGCATTCATTAAAGTAGCTAAGCCAAAACATAACCACGGGTAATCCGGGACATTGTCCTTACGCATTGTAAGGACATCTCTTCCGTAGGTTGCCTCAAACCCGAAACGTAAATGACTCGATAAAACAGAAACGTGGGCAAGTGCAATACGTATGCGGCAATCCGCATTAAGAGCTTGGACTTTCACAAGCAATCCCTTGTAAGCATCCTCATCAGCTTCGAAGTGAGAAGTAGCAACAAGCACAAGTGTTTCGGCATCCTCGACGAACTTCTGTCCACTACCGTTTATTCCTTGTAGTTCACCAAGCAAACCAGTCAAACGATACAGATTATTTCCTACACTACCGCTATCCCACACTCGCATGGACAACAGCGCCAACAAGTAAAAAAAATAATAGTCGAGCAATATTGCCAACACTATAGCTTCTTTCGGTTTTTCAACCGATTGCTCAAACATAAAATCAAGAAGATCTATCGGTATCGTAGTTTCGTTGAGCTTGTCAGTTTGTCCGTTCCAATCATTTAGCACATTAAAACCGTCATCCTTTGTTCTACGATCGAGTTGGTTAACAACTCGACTTAACCTAATCGGGCCATTAGTAGAATCAAAGGTGTTGCTCTCCATCTCGACACGTAACTTCTCCTTAGCTTTGCCGAAGTCATTTGTACGAGAAAGCTCAGCTAAAATTTGCCGCCGAGCACCACCATTTAGAACAGAAGAAAATACTTCACACGCATCATCAAACATAATTTAGTCTCTAGGTCTTGTTCATTTCCTTAGTGACCATAGAAATATTTTCACTACAAAACAACACACCGCCGGAGCAAGAGATCGCTTCGTTTCTTACCTTCTACAAACGCAATGAAGTGGATAGGTTGCCAGTCACGAAGCTTCTGCAATGAAGCTTGTGCTAATTGACATTCCACAAAGTAAAGTTCGTAGTCCGTTGCTAATAAGAGCGGATTGTGCTCATACGGGTTTTGTTCAACTAGTTTGAAACCATCAGCCATGTCTTTCATGTTTAATGGCGAGACTGTTCCAGAAAGTAATACAAACTTTCCTTGATACCTCTGATCTGCAGAGTTAACGTCATTCGGGAATAGGTATTTAGCATAAAGGTCTTGAACGGTGAGATATGAGATACGACCCGCCTTTGCCTCTCGAACGCTTAACTCTCGGAGGCGAGATAATAATACTTTGCTTGGTTTTTTTTCATAAGAGCCAACCATCATGTCAATATTTTTTTGGGCGGATACTGCGTCTGTAGAACTAGTTTCCAAAGCAAGTTCCGAAGCTAAACTTATTTCCTCTTCACTCAAAATAGGTTCAATAGGAGGAGGCAACCCAGGAGTATCCGGAGACGGTCTCTGAGTAAACCCTTGACGCAACGGATTGCTTTCAACAACCTTCTCTTGGTCCGAAGAACTCGGTGCTTCATCAGTTCGAACACACGCGAACGTCACAGCTAAGCAAGCCAAGGAAATCCTAAAGACTCGGAAACAAGGGCAACACATTGTTAACTGAAATCCTGACAACTATGCCCACCTTTTGATGGTACTAAAATGATTTCAACTTCAATCCGCTCAGTACTACCGACCTCTTACAACGGTCGATCCGGCATCAGTATAGTGCGCCACATATGTGATGATGGCGAATTGTCCCACCCAAGCCCTTCTTCAGGTTGCTTAAAATGACGCTCTATAATCTCAACAAATGGATCAATCGAAACCACTGCATTTCGGTCAAACGAATAGAGATCATTAACAGTCACTAACCGTGGGTATTCGTACCATTTATGGCTTTTAAGCCATTTGTACGTGCGCATAAGGTAAGGTTCCGGTTTGTAGTCTTCTCCAAAAAGACGATAATAAAACTCTGGATATTCATCATAGCCATATTCCGTATCGACAAAAAATCTCAGTGTCTGATGATAGCGGATGGCAAAGCTCGTAATCTCTGGCACATAGGGTTCCATAAGCTGGGCACCCCACCATCCATGATCTGGACGAATCATATTAAGAACTACGTCATGCAGCAAACACGCCAGGACTATTTCATCCCGCATACCGTTCTTAAGTGCAAGTGTTGCACTCTGTAAAACATGGTTTGCCGGTGCGAATCGATGCTCAAAAAAGTCTAGAAGCGTTGGCTTTTCTGGCATTTTCGGGAGTTCGCGCAACAACTTAGAATCTTGTATGGGCAACCCATTACGTCTGGGTACAAACAGGCTGCCAGCACCACGCCGAACCGGACGGCTTAAGTCAGCATTATGCTCTGCAATCTCGGCAACCGAAGGAAACTGTTTTTCACCCGACACAGAAGTATTTAGTTGTTCTTCCATATAGTGCTCAAGAGCGTTAGCTTTCTGCTCTGATGTCATCAAAGCCACAGCCGAAGCACCGCCCACACTCGAAATGAAAGCACGACGATTAATTTCCATAATCAATAAGCTCCAATTATTTAGATAACCAACAACACCTCAAGAAAATTCGGAAAACTATTGTTCTGAGAGACTACGCTCAGCTCACGCATGAAGTCAACGACAATATCTGGTTTTCATCTATATCGAACCTTCCGATAACCACACCACAGTTGTCAATCAAAGAATTGATTTGTCCACTTATGCAAGTATCTTCTTCGCCACAACCCCGGCAACATCTGTCAATCGGAAGTCTCTACCCGCGAATCGATAAGTTAGCGATTTATGATCCAAGCCCAGCAAATGCAATACCGTTGCGTGAAAGTCATGGATATGCATGCGATCCTCAACTGCATGATAGCCAATGTCATCCGTCGCACCGTAAACGGTACCGGCGTTAACGCCTCCTCCCGCCATCCAAATTGTGTAACCATAAGGGTTGTGATCTCGACCATCACCGCCCTCAGAGACTGGCGTGCGTCCGAACTCACCCGCCCAAATTACGAGTGTATCTCTAAGCAAATCTCGCGATTTCAGATCACGGATTAGTCCAGCTATCGGACGATCTACTTCTCTAGCATTCTGACTGTGTAGCGAAAACAAATTCGTATGTTGATCCCATTTATAGCTATGTGTGCATTGAATGTATCGAACCCCACGCTCAGCTAGCCGTCTTGCAAGTATGCATTGCCACGCAAAATCTGCAGTGAGGCGATCATCAAGTCCATACAATTTCCGTATACTGTTAGGCTCACCCTCAACACCAAACGCTTCGGGAGCTTCTAGCTGCATCCGTGAGGCAAGCTCAAAGGACCGGATACGAGCCTCTAATGTCGGGTCGTAACTTCTCATTGATGCGTGTCTTCGATTTATATTATCGAGCATCTCAAGCTCGTAGCGTTGTTGCTCTATGCTCAGTCCTTGAGTTTCAAGATAACGAATTGGCTCTTTACGAAGTTGTTCGACTTTCATCCCTGAGTGTCCAATGGCAGCTCCTTGGTAAACACCCGGCAAAAATGCCGAACCCCAATTTTTTGAACCGCCATGGGCCAGTGCCGGTTTGATTGTGACAAAACCTGGAAGGTTACGATTTTCACTCCCCAATCCATAAACCGTCCAAGATCCCATACTGGGTCTTACAAAGGTGCTCGTCCCAGTAAATGTTTGTAGCAGTGCAGCACCATGATCAACTCCTTCTCCGACCATCGATCTAATAACACACAGCTCGTCGACAACGTTTCTTACCTCAGGAAAAAGGTCACTAACAGGGATCCCACTCTTTCCTCCTGGTTGAAACTCCCATAGAGGTTTCATTAAAGGACCTGCTTGATGTTCATCATCAAAAGAAAGAGGTCTCTTGATTGGAAGTGGTTTGCCGTGATCACGATAAAGACGTGGCTTGGGGTCAAAAGTATCTATGCTAGATGGACCTCCATGCATAAATAAAAAAATGACTCGCTTTGCCCGCGGTTCAAAGTTAGGCGTTTTGGGGACAAGAGGGTTCTTACTTAAGTCCTGAGTATTTGCACTTACGAGATCTTCACCGAGAAAGTTTGTCAGTCCTAAGCAACCAAAACCATATGCAGCGCCTCGCAGAAGACTTCTCCTCGTAATTGGCGGCGGTAGCTTCTTGTACATCCTGTACCCTCAATCTAAGTAAATAAACTCATTAGATGAAATAAGTATTCTACAAAGGCTTTGCCAAGCATTCAGTTCTGCTCCAGGCCCTCGAAATCTATTCTCCAAACGAGACAGGTATATACTTGCTCTCACCAACTCATCTCGGTTAGGCATCCTATTCAAAACCGATAGATATATCCGTTCCACTCGGCTTTGAGCATCTAAACGGGTTTCTCGCAGTATTTTTCTCGCTAAATTAATCGATCTGTCAGAAACAAATTCACTATTCATCATGAATAAAGCCTGCGATGGCACTGTTGTATTCATTCTTTTAGGCATTGAATTCACGGCATCGCCAAAATCAAAAAGATTCAACAGACTAGGCAAATTAGCGCGCCTGAGTGGAAGGTACACTGTACGACGAAGGACGGTCGATGGATCCAGACTTAGCCTACTATTACTGTTTTCTAAATCTGTTCCGGTACCTCCATCAAGAGTCCCTCCCATAGTGAAATCGATAGAAGCATCAATAGCCAAAAGTCCATCACGAATTTCCTCAACATCCAACCGCCTTCGATTAAAGTGCGATAACAATCGATTCTCAGGGTCAACCTCTATCGATTTAGCGGATACCTCTGTCGACATTCGGTAAGCGCTAGAATGTAGAATTCGTCGATGCAATCCTTTAACTGACCACCCATCTTCAATAAAGCGCTGAGCCAAATAATCCAATAGTCTTGGGTGGCTCGGCAGTTCGCCCATCGTCCCAAAGTTACTTGCTGTTCGAACCAAACCTTGGCCAAAATGCCACTGCCAAACTCTATTTACCATCACTCTAGCAGTAAGAGGTTGAACAAC
>CAZFLB010000084.1:0-7183 GCA_964518945.1 uncultured Acidobacteriota bacterium
GAACCGTATTTTCAGGTGACACCATAGAGTCCTTCAGAGTTGAAATTCTTGGTGTCATGCAAAATAGTGGACCTAAGTCAAAAATCATTTTGTCGGAACTTTCCGGAGGTCCTCTAGCACACACCGGAGTAATCGCAGGGATGAGCGGAAGCCCGGTTTACATCGATGGAAAACTAATCGGGGCAATCGCCTTCGCCTTTCCCTTTGCAAAAGATCCCATAGCTGGTATCACACCAATACAAGAAATGATTGAAGCAACACAAACCACAAGCCAGCGCCGCTCCATTGCAAAGCTGGATTTTCCTCTAACATCCAAACAACTATCTGAAGCTATTCCGAAAGGCTTACAACCAACTCCAATACTCAATACCCCCCTAAGTACCACTGAACGGATTCAAAAACACCTCGGAAAAAACCTCACTCCGATCAGTATGCCTGCCACAATTATTGGAATGCCTTCAACAGCCTTCGAACTATTAGCTCCGTTTCTACGACAACTCGGCATCGAACCATTCATGGGTGGCGCTGCACCACACACAAACAGTGACAACCCCCCCGTTATTGACAACACTCTCACTCCAGGAGATGCAGTTTCCGTTGGGCTTGTAACCGGCGACATCCAAATTTCGGCATCGGGAACAGTTACACACGTAGAACAGAAGTCAGGAGCTGTTTACGCGTTCGGTCATCCCTTATTCAACCTAGGCCCAATTAACTTTCCCATGAAACGCGCAAATGTGCACTTAGTACTGCCATCAATCATGAATTCATTCAAAATGGCAAGTAGTGGAGAGACTATCGGCACATGGACCCAGGACCGGTCCACAGCAATTAAAGGCGTCTTAGGAATTCGTCCGGACATGATTCCTCTTCGGGTTTCCATAAAAAACGACCGCACAAATAATCAAACATATGAATTGGAACTCATAAACGACAACCTTCTATCACCCGTACTAGCTTACTCATCTCTTATTGCAATCTTAAAGAAAACAGAGAGAGAGTTCGGCAATCAAACCGTAAAAATGTCAGCTTGGATGGAAACAGCTTCTCACGGAAGCATCAATATAGAAGATATTTTCGTCGGCCCACAGGCCACTGTTTCTGCTTCAGGAACATTAGCAGGACCATTATAATTTCTCATGAACAATGATTTCGAAGAAATAAAACTTAAAAAGATTGATATAGATATTGAGACCACAGAAAAAATATTAACCGCTGAAATAGATCGTGCTTGGCTCAGCAACACGCGAACTAAACCAGGTGACACCGTAGAGCTTAAGATATTAATGAAATCTTATCGCGGTGAAGAAATACTAAAATCTCTCGATATAAACATTCCTCCAGGCATACGTGCAGGAAACTTTCAGCTACTAATCGCCGACGGCCCAACGCTTTCAAATACTGAAAGAAGTGAAATTGGTCAACCATTTAAACCTAAAGATACTCAGCAACTCGTACGAACCCTCAACACATTGAGAAAACATAGTCATCTTTATGTTCGTTTGAGCCGAATGGAACCCACTGGCGCCATCGTTGCCGGTGAATATCTTTCTACCTTACCGCCAAGCGTACTAAATATGCTTCAAACCGACGACTCTAGCAACGAATTCACACTGCTTAAACAATCGACCTATTGGGAGAATACAATCCAAACTGAGCTCAGTGTTTCAGGAAAACGACTTCTGCACCTCGAAATAAAGAGGCCTTAAAAATGTCCGTACTGAAAAACGAAATCAAACCAAAACTGCCCAAGCAACCAGCATTTCAACATCTTGTTTTTTCACTGGCAGTGATAGTGTTTGCAATTTCTGCCGTGGGTGCTCTCCCCACGTTTTGGCGTTTAGACAGTCATAACGATTTTTTACCCGGAGAAACAGACGGTGTTTCTATCAATTCCAGTGGGACACTAAGCCTTGCCCCTTCGGCACAGGTATTGAACGAGTCCGTTGAGCCACATTATTGGTCATTGGCACTTAGACCTAACGGCAATGTTTTCGTTGGCAGTGGAAATGAAGGTCGCCTTTATTCAGTCACCCCTTCTGGGGAAGCTACTGTGATTATCGACTCGAATCAACTTCAAGTACATGCTTTAACAAATGATCACAGAGGAAACCTTTATGCGGCTACTTCACCTGACGGCGTTATTTACAGAGTCGATCCTGAAGGAAATCAACAGGTATTTTTTGATCCAGAAGACCGCTATGTGTGGTCACTGGCCGTTGACTCACGCAATAACCTGATCGTGGGTACCGGAGACGACGCAGTAATTTATCGTATTAGTCCAAACGGGCAAGAAGAGATACTTTTTACCAGCGAAGAAACTCACATTGTGTCTCTTGCTATTGATAAGACAGATAATATTTTTGCTGGCACGGAACCCAACGGATTGGTATTAAAAGTTACCTCAAATGGTTCGACAACGGTGGCTTATGACACGCCATTCCAGGAAGTACGTGCCGTCGTTACTGACAGTTCAGGAAACCTCTTCGCGGCCACAGTAAACAATACCGACAATACAGGAGCAACCACAACCGTAACCAACCCAACCGTAACTCCACTATCTACAACATCCGTTAATCCAATGGAATCAACTGGCCTAATAACAAGTGACGACAGCACAACTGTTGTCGCGAACAGTATAGGTGGCGCTATAAAAGGTTCCGTTTATCGGATAGATCCAAAAGGAGTAGCGGAGCAACTCTGGCACTCTCGAACTGACACTCCCCTGTCTCTGGCACTCGCTACAGACAATCGCCTAATCCTAGGCACTGGTGGTGACGGTCGTGTTTTCCTCATCAACCAAGACAAAACGAGTTCACTGCTTTTTAGCACTGAGGCCAGGTCAGTAACTGATGTACAAGTCACATCGAAAGCTGAAATCTTTCTGTCAACTTCTAATCCAGCTAAGATTTATCGGCTCAATAGTGGCAACCGAACAAAAGGAACCTATCGCTCAATCACAAAAGATACTGGGACAATCTCTTCATTAGGAAAAATTCGTTGGGAAGCAAGGGTTCCCCTTGGAACAAACTTGGCCTTGCAAACACGAACGGGCAATTCTTCAAAACCTGATAATACTTGGAGCGATTGGTCGCCAGAATATAAAAACTCAACAGGTGAACAAATTCAAAGCCCTCCCGGACGTTTTTTTCAATGGCGCACCGTGCTCAGCTCAACTGGAGATATAAGCCCAGAAGTACTAAGCGTAACCGCAATATATTTACAGCAAAATCTTGCTCCCAGAATTTCAGATATTCGGATTCACCCGCCAGGGCAAACTTTTCAAAAACCTGTGGCCCCTCCAGGGCAAACCGAACTACTTGGCATGGACAACACTTCAACCAGTGCCAAGAGTTCCTTTGGTAGCACGGGAATACAAAAAGTAACAACTCAAACGAATCTCAGTGCGTTATTAAGCCGTCCGATGTATCGAAAAGGAATCCAAACAGTAACCTGGAAATCTCAGGACCCCAACCAAGATCAAATGGTGTTCGAAGTCTACTATCGTGCGGAAGGAGATAGCCTCTGGAAGCTTCTAAGAAAATCAATAAACAGTCCTGTCGTTGCTTGGGACACAGTTGCAATGCCCGACGGCCGTTACACCCTTAAAATTAAAGCGAGTGATGCCCCGGACAATCCCTCATCGATAGCACAAAATTCCGAAGCGATAAGTGAAAATTTTGATGTCGATAATACTCCACCTTACGTCACCGATCTTGGAGTCAACACACAACCTTTCGGACACGAAATCAGCTTTATTGCAAACGATACTTTCAGCCCAATTAAAACTGTTGAATATTCTGTGAATTCAGGTCCATGGAATTTGATTTTCCCTGCCGACGGCATCGCCGACTCAACGAACGAGAGTTTCGCAATCCAGCTTCACGGAACCAATGATGGAGGGGTCTACACGCTCGTTATCAAGCTCACGGACAATCTTGGCAATGTTGGAGCAGCTCGCTCTGAGGTGCGGTAAATAACCCCCGTCAACAAGTAAACTTTTGTACTATGTCATTTCATCTACACCTTTCAGGTTGATATCTTGAGTTCCATTAGAATTTTGAACTCCGATCAAAGTCTTGAGCAGAAGAACGAGCTTCTTGTCGTTTTCACCCGCACGCCAAGATTCGGAAAAGTTAAAACCCGACTAATACCCCCACTTTCCCCCGAACTCGCGCTTGAGCTCCACCAAGCGTTTCTAGAAGACACTCTAGAAAACGTCGAGCATATGCAACGTCTTTATGTAAACAAACTTCTATGCCTCAGTGAACCGCTAAAACAACAAGACGTGCTAAACATTCCAACGACAGGCTGGGAAATTGAACTCCAGGTGGCCGGAACTCTAGGCAAACGACTTGAGGCAATTTTTTTAAAGGGTTTCAACGATGGTCATCAACGGGTGGTAGTAATCGGTAGCGATAGCCCGACATTGCCCAATAAAATTATTAACGAGGCATTTGACCAATTAACAACAACTAAGACTGTCATAGGCCCTGCAGAAGATGGGGGATATTACCTAATCGGCTGCAATAAATTTATTCCTCAATTATTTCAAGATATCGACTGGGGAACATCCAAAGTATTGAGTCAAACTTTGCGAGTAACGGAATCGCTACAAGTCGAAACAAAAATACTTCCTACTTGGTACGACATAGACTGCAGTAACGACCTAGAAAAGCTACGTAACGACATCAAACGTCTTGAGGTCAGCAAGTCAGAATTCATTCCACACCGTTCTGCAGCCGTACTTTCAAACGAAAACAAAAAGCACACTTTCAAATCCGACACCAAGGATTCCGAAGCATAGAAACAATCACAACAAAAGAATTTCCTTCGGAGAGTCGAGAAAGAAAGTCGGGGAGAAAGATTGAAAATCAGTCCTCACAAACGGACCCCAAAGTGCTACTGCTGTTGCAATACCTGCCGCGTTCCCGGACGCAATATCATGAGGAGAATCTCCAACGAAAACCGCCGACTCATCTATGGCGGATAAGCGGTTCAGACAAAGAGCAACTGGTTCAGGATTCGGCTTCGGGCAAACAACATCGTCTGCAGTCACGATAACATCAAAGAAATCAAAAAGACCTGTTAACTTTAATCCGCGTTCTGCACCCATGCTCAGTTTACTGGTAACAATACCAAGCATATTGCCACGCGCACTAAGGGTTTCGATCACTTCCAACACTTGAGGATATAGCTTTACAGCTCTATCGTGATGCGAAAGATGCATCTGTCGATAAGTTATCACCATTTGTTCAATCAACTCAGAATCAGACGTCACCATTCGAAATTGCTCCCTAAGCGGCCTTCCAAATCCTTCTCTCCAAACACGATCCGAAGGCAAATTAGCTAGGTGTACTTCTGCGGTGTGACGAAAACATTGATAAATAAGATCTATAGAATCCAAAAGAGTGCCATCTAAATCGAAAAGATAGGACTGGAAACGGCGACGAGACATATCAAAAACGGAGTTACAACAAATCCCTGCAAGTAGGATTAATACTTGTTCTCACAATACAGTTTGACTTCACCTATTGAGTTCGCAGTTCTGTGCCATATTTGGATGCGAGTTGAGCAACGATTTTTTTACGAATTTTTGAAACATCAGAATCTGTCAGCGTGCGGTCGTGCGACTGATACGAAACCGAAATTGCTAACGATTTCTTTCCATCTGGAACCTGCTCCCCTGTGTATTCATCGAACACCCGAGCCTCAACGACAAATCGATGCTTTTCAATTATAGATAGAAGCGCCGTAGCGCTTTGTTGGAAATCGACCAGAAAAGCCAAGTCTTCAGTAATAGCAGGGTATCGAGAAAATGGTTGGTGTTTAGCAACAAACGGAATATGGGATATCAATGCGTCGAGCCTTACCTCAAAGAGATAGACATCTGTTGAAAGCATAAATGCAGTCGAGGTATTGGGGTGTACTTGACCAATCACTCCAACGGTGTTCCCTGACGCACATATATCTGCGGTACGACCAGGAACCAAGCCAAACCTATCCATTGGAAGGAAGTCCACATTTGCCGCCAAAAACTCAAAGAGCCTTGTCACATAGGCTTTTGCATCAAAAAAATCAACACTTTCATCCGTAGCGTTTCCAAACCGGTCAAGACGGTTACCGCCAACGACACCTACAATATGTTCTTCTTCGACCGGCTGTTCTTGCTCACCAGAACGATATACCCGAGCACACTCAAACAACGAGAGTTGTTCTTTTGAACTTCGTAAATTTTTTCCAAGGCATTGCAGAAGTGACGCACGCAGCGTTGTCCGTAAACAATCGTCCTTCGATACAAGTGGGTTCTTCACTGCAAGCGGAGGAAACCGCTCGAGGGCTTCCGAAGACACTACTCTATTTAGTACGTCCAAACTCGTTAATGGGTACGTTATCACCTCTTGCATGCCAGACCCGACAAGAACGTCACGGGAACGCTCTTTCAACTCACGGATAGGCTGTAACACACGTGCAGGAATTCGACCACTTAAGGGTGCCGGGGAAATGCTATCGTACCCAATAATTCTAGCAACCTCCTCTACTACATCATCAGGTGCGACAACATCTTGCCGCCAATAAGGCACTCTCACCTCAAACACATCCTTCTTTGCAGCTACGGTAAAACCAAGATCTCGAAGTGCACTCTCAACCTGCTGTTCGGTAATAGCAACTCCAAGAACTTGAACGATCCGCTTCTTAGGGAGGGAAACCTCTATTGGATCTCTAGCATGCGGATATACATCTATGAAACCTTTCGGAGCCTTTCCTTTTGCAAATTCGACTAAAAGTTGCGTAGCCCTCAGGGAAGCCAGGGGAGCATGCTCTACGGACAAACCCCAAGCAAAACGTCGAGATGCTTCGGTTTGTATCTTGAGTGACATCGCAGTTCTTCTAATATTGACTGGTGAAAAATTCGCCACCTCTAGAAGAATAGAACGAGTGTTTTCTGTGACTTCCGTGTCTAACCCCCCCATTACGCCAGCCACCGCAACAGGACCCCTCGGATCCGTGATCAACAGATTCTCCGAAGTAAAAGACCGCTCATTACCATCCAGGGTCGTGAGCTTCTCTCCTTCAAGTGCTCTCCTTACTATTATTTTCCCTTGAGAGATCTTATCGTAATCAAATGCATGGACCGGTTGACCTAGTTCAAGCATTACATAATTCGTAATATCAACAACAT
>CAZFLB010000085.1:0-5723 GCA_964518945.1 uncultured Acidobacteriota bacterium
TGGTGCCAATCGCGTCTCTGCACTAGAGAATCTGGGGATTTCGCACTTACTTGTACAAGTTGAACCGTATGACAACGAAGAACTTCAGTTTCGCCACTGGAATCATGTTGTGAGGGATGTTGAGGCCCGTGAGCTTCTTGAATATGCACATAATCATCCAGGAGTTGTGGATGGCGAAAAGGACGTTTCTGATAAAGGACTTGTCGCGACTATACGCACTGCTGAGGGTGAGGTTCTCAATATAGTTTCTGAGACTTCACTAAGCGATCGCGTTCGGTTCCTCAGATCATTGGTGAATATCTACTATACTCGAGAGACTCAGATAGACCGTGTTAATCACGTTGACCTTGATGAACTTACAGTTAATTATCCTAACTTTGGTGCTCTTGTGAGTTTTCCTGATTTTAGTAAGGCCGAAGTCAGATTGATAGCTGAGGCACCCGAACTTCTCCCTTCTGGCGTAACGCGGATTCTCGTTCCGCGCCGTGTTCTGGGTTTTAATCTTGGATTGTCGTGGTTAAGGTCGGGTTTGTCGCTTGCTGAAAAGCGGGGATGGCTTAAAGACGAAATCCAACAAAAAAGGGGAGAACATCGGGTCCGTTATTACCAAGAGCCTACGGTCATTTTTGATGACTGAAGTGCGTTTTTCGGTAAGATAGTTTAACCGACCATTATAGACTTACATCTAATACTCAAGGCTGGCTCCATCGTCGATGCCATGCTACGATCTTCTACTTATGTCTGGACATTCTAAATGGCATTCGATAAAGCATAAGAAGGCTGTGACAGATGCTCGGAGAGGTAAAGCTTTTACTGGGCTAATCAAAGAAATCACTATTGCGGCGCGATTAGGTGGAGGAGATGTTGAATTTAACCCACGTTTGCGCCTTGCTGTTGATAAAGCTAAGTCAGCGAACATGCCCAAGGATAATATCGAGAGAGCTATTAAGAAAGGTACGGGTGAGCTGGAGGGGTATAACTTAGAGGAAATTAGTTATGAGGGTTATGGCCCTGGGGGTGTCGCTATTTTAATTGAAGCAACAACAGACAATAAAAATCGTACTGTCGGTGAGTTGCGGCACTTTTTTTCGAAAAACGGTGGCAACCTAGGGGAAAGTGGATCAGTGAACTGGCTTTTTGAGAAAAAGGGCTACGTTGTTGTCAATCGTGATGCTGTGAACGAAGATATTCTTTTTGAGGTTGCGCTCGATGCTGGTGCAGAAGATATAAATGAGGATGGAAGCAATTGGGAAATTTTGACTAAACCGGAGTTCTTCCAGGTAGTCCAAGATGCACTATCTGCTAAGAATATTCAGATTCTTGGAGCGGAGATCGGTATGATTCCGCAAAACAGTGTAAAACTAGATGGTAAGCAAGCAAAACAAATGCTTAAACTCATGGATTCTCTTGAGAATCATGAGGATGTGACCAATGTTTGGGCTAACTTCGATTTGTCAGAAGAAGAGTTTGAAGCTGCAATGCTGTGACATCTTGTGCCAACCATGAGAATTCTCGGGATTGACCCCGGCTCACTGACTACTGGCTTTGGAATCATTGACACTGATGGTAGCAATCACTTATTCGTTACCAAAGGTATTGTTGGTACCCGAGGAGAAGGTTCGTTTCCGGCAAAGCTGCGCCTGATTTATCGGGGTATCTTAAAAGTTATCGATGAGTATCAACCAGAACAGGTCGTTGTGGAAAGCTTGTTTTTTGCGATAAACGCGAAGAGTGCATTAAAACTTGCGCATGTGCGTGGTGTAGTCCTTCTTGCTGGAGTTGAACGTCAACTTAAAGTTTTTGAATACTCGCCTTTGGAGGTCAAGCAAGCAGTGGTTGGCTATGGACGTGCGAACAAGATGCAAGTGCAAAAAATGGTGACAACATTGCTGAGACTTGAAACGGAGCCTGAGCCGCATGATGTTGCCGATGCGCTAGCTATTGCGATTTGTCACGCCCATCGTTTGCGATTCTCTGAAAAGGTGGAAGCATCTCGATGATTGCCTACCTCGACGGCTTACTCAATGAGAAAGCACCAGGCCATGTAGTAATTGTTGTTGGGGGCGTAGGCTATAAAGCTTTCATTCCGATTTCTACTTTTTATAAGCTTCCTGCCGAAGGTGAAAGTGTCACTCTTCTTATACACACACATGTCCGAGAGGACACCTTGTCACTCTACGGGTTTTTCTCTAAGAAAGAACAGCTTTTGTTTGACCAACTTATCAGCGTATCTGGGGTTGGTCCCTCTCTTGCTCTTAAAGTGATTTCCGGTCTTGAACCACAAACAGTGATTGATTCTATTCGCTTAGGCGATCGGAGACGGCTGAATGGAATTCCCGGTGTTGGGAAGAAAACAGCGGAGCGACTCATTTTGGAGCTTCGAGATAAAATGCCCCAGTTGGGATCATCTGAGGGAGAGAATAGTGCTCGGCTCGATTCTGTTCGATCCGCGGCAGACGATTTAGTCTCAGCTCTTGTGAACTTAGGATTTCAACGAGCATCTTCTGAAAAAGAAGTTCAGGCCTTGCTAGACGAGAACCCAAGTATCTCTTTTGAGGATGCACTTAAGGGTGTGCTCCGAAAAGTGTCGAGTTAGATATTTATGAAGCGCGCTGAAGTTGAGCAATTATATAAAAAGCGCTTAGAAGAAAGAGACCTCTTTAGCGCCAATCGAGAGAAAATCATGACACTCGTTGCGTACTCTCGTTTGCTGGTATTTGCTTTAGGTGTTTTCGTTGCGTGGCTAATCTGGGAGACTAGCTATTTGGAGTGGCAGTGGTTATTAATTCCAACAGGTTTATTTCTAGTACTTCTAGGGTTCCATGCTCGATTGAATCGTGAGCTTGCACGCAGTCGCCGTTCTGCAAAATTCTATTCAAAAGGATTGGCCCGAATGCATAACGATTGGATGGGGAACGGGCGTCAGGGACAAGAGTTTGAGAAAGGTGTTCACCCGTACACAGGAGATCTTGATATTTTCGGTAAAGGCTCGCTATTTGAATTAATGGATACAACTCAGAGTTTTGGTGGGAAGGAAAGGCTTGCTGACTGGCTAAAGCAAACGGCAACACCGACGGAGGTGGTTAGCCGTCAGGAAGCAGTTGTTGAGCTTACTTCAAGAGTGGACTTGCGTGATTACATTGCATCGGAACAAGAGTTCTTGGCTGACATTTCCACCCCTTCCAACCTTGAGGACTGGGCTACACGATCTGTGCAACTTACTTCCTTGCCTTCGCGTATTCTTATCAGTTTGTTAGGAGGTTCTACTTTTGTTGCATGTGTTGGTTGGTTGGCTACGTGGTGGAGTCGGACACCGTTTTTTGCTCTAGTTTTAACAATTGGAGCTGTTGCGATGTACTATCGGCATCGCGTTAATACAGTGCTTAATGAGGTTGAGGCGCCTGCAAAAGGGCTCTCGACTATAGCACTCATGATGGAACACCTTGAACGAGAGACCTTTTCGTCCGCTAGACTCCAAGTTCTGAGTAAACGGCTTATTTCGGATGGGAAACTCGCATCCCAGGAAATTCGTCACCTAGTAAGACTTGTGGAGCTCCTGGATGCTCGTCGCAACCAATTGTTTACCCCCGTTGCAGCTATGCTACTTTGGGGTACTCAATTCGCTTTTGCGATTGAAGCGTGGCGACATCGTTTAGGTCATTTAGTTCCTGTCTGGTTAGATTCTATGGCTGAGTTCGATGCTCTTCTGGCTCTTTCAACATACGCGTTCGAGCACCCTGACGATACATACCCAAAAGTGCGAGATGATTCCGTGGTTTTTGATGCTAATGGTCTAGGCCACCCGCTTATCCCAGATGGTCAGCTTGTTCGTAATAATGTTAGATTTGGGAGCGATCGCCCTTTGCTAGTTGTTTCTGGTTCAAACATGTCCGGAAAGAGCACGCTTTTGCGTGCTATAGGTATGAATGCTGTACTTGCCTTTGCAGGGGCTCCTGTTCGAGCGACTAGTTTAACTTTGTCTCAGTTCTCAGTGGCTGCTTCGATTCGCACTATGGATTCAATACAAGATGGTATCTCGCGTTTTTATGCCGAAATTTTGCGGCTTCGCCAAATACTAGAACTCGCCTCTCAAAAAACGACAGTGTTGTTTCTCTGCGACGAAATCCTACACGGAACCAATTCTCATGATAGACGTATAGGAGCTGAAGCAGTGGTTAAGGGGTTGCTTAAGAGAGGTGCGGTTGGACTAATTACGACACATGACCTTGAACTGTCTAAAATGACAAGAAGTCTGGGTGGCGTTGGTGAAAATGTTCACTTTGAGGATCATATTGTGGAAGGCAGAGTCCAATTTGACTATGTTATGAAAGATGGTGTTATCGCAAAGAGCAATGCTCTTGATCTGATGAGGTCAATTGGACTAGAGGTGTAGTGAGACATGCATTCATTTCGCAGGAGTTGAGTTCTAAAAAGAAGCAAAACTATTCTTGTCATAGATGACCTTACGATAGGGTATTGATGTAGACTGGCACCAAATGAAGGAGAAAGAGCGTCTGGTTTCGCTCGGTCCTACCGATGAAGAACTTTCTCTTGATGTCAATCTTAGACCGAGTGCTTTCAGTGAATACGTTGGCCAAAAGAAGGTGTTGGCTCAGCTAGAGATCGCTGTACAGGCTGCTACAGATCGCGGAGAAGCCATGGATCATTTATTGACCTATGGTCCTCCTGGTTTGGGTAAGACAACGCTAGCTTATGTGGTTGCCAATGAATTAGGAGTGCACATTCACACAACGGCTGGACCACTCATCGAAAAATCGGGGGATCTCGTTGCCTTGTTAACGAATCTGAAGGAGCGAGATGTATTGTTTATTGATGAAATGCACCGACTCAATCCATCTATGGAGGAAATGCTTTACCCTGCGATGGAGGACTACAAGCTGGATATTATCATTGGTCAGGGTCCTTCGGCGAAATCTGTGAAGATACCAGTAGCGCCTTTCACGCTAATTGGTGCAACGACACGCGCTGGATTGCTGACATCACCACTGCGATCACGTTTTGGCATCGTGCACCGCCTTGACTTTTATAGTGTCGAGGACTTGACTGCCGTAATTGCGAGGTCGTCTTCTATTCTAAGGGTTGATATTGATTCAGAAGCAGCTGTATCGATTGCTAAGCGTTCTCGTGGGACTCCCCGAATTGCCAATCGACTCTTGAGACGCGTGCGTGACTATGCGCACGTGAAGGCTGATGGAGCTATTACACTAAAAGTCGCAAATAACGCGCTTAAATTGCTTGAAGTTGATGAAATGGGCTTCGATGAAATGGATCGTTCCATACTGCAAACGGTTATCGAAAAATTTTCTGGTGGGCCAGTCGGGTTGTCAACCATTGCTGCAGTTGTTGGTGAGGAGCCTGATACTCTTGAAGATATTTACGAACCGTATCTAATTAAGATCGGATTCCTTGATCGTACTCCTCGCGGTAGAATTGCTACAAAGCTTGCTTATCGATACTTCGGGTTAGAGCAAATAAGCTCGCAAGAACGTTTGTTTTGAAGGTTTCTTCGTTTCATTACGAACTGCCGAAAGAGCTCATTGCTCACGAACCCTTGGCTGAGAGAAATTCTTCGCGCCTGCTTCATGTTGCACCGGACGGGCTGGTTCATCATGCTCAGTTTAATGCATTGAGTGAGACTCTTAGTTCATCTGATCTTCTAGTTATCAATGACACAAAAGTATTTCCAGCTAGACTACTTGGTC
>CAZFLB010000086.1:0-3303 GCA_964518945.1 uncultured Acidobacteriota bacterium
GAAAGGAGGTCTTTCAAAAGCCGCTACTGATCCAGACGGCCCACTGCCGGGGTTTTTACCCCGGCTCCTGTGGAAAACCCTCAGGGGTAATGCGTGGAGGGTACTTACCCTTAGGTTATCAACAGTACAGCCTAAGGGCAACTGTCTTGTGAAACGCTGACTTTGTCAAAAACCTTTAATGATGCATGGCCTAGTTTACCCTTACCAAACAACAATCAACGCTATACTTTTATTTCTCGATAATCTTATTACTACCCTTTAACAAAATTAAATACTAGGTATGATCGTTCTGTGATACGCGCGGAGCTTCAAAAACTCGCACACCATTCCGTAATTTATGGGTTGGCTGATGTGGTGCCTTCGCTCGTAAACTTTTTGTTGCTACCAGTTTTCACAGCATTTCTCTCTCCCAGTAATTACGGTGCTTTAAGCATACTGTTGCTTTTTAGCGTACTCACTAAGATTTTCTTTCGATCTGGACTCGATTCTGGCTTCTTCCGAATTTACTATGCGCAAACCAACACTCTCGATCGAAAAATCTTATCCACAACTCTATTTGTTGCCGCTTTGTTTATAAGTGCAAGCCTTTTCCTTGCTTCCGCGATCTTTGCCAAACCTTTATCTCTGGCACTTTTGGGAAATGAGTTTAGCGAGTCTCCAATCTCGACTTGGATCATTCTTGTTGCCCTAGATACGTTTCTAAATACATTTGCTTTTATCCCAATGAATTTGTTTCGTATTCAAGGAAGGCCGAGACAATTCACCCAAGTGACACTTTTTCGAAATGCGATCAACATTGGGTTGAAGCTCTTTCTAATCGTAAGCGGCTTCGGGGTTTCAGGGGTTCTCATCGCTGACGTTGTAGCATCTTTCTTATTTATCCTCATTCTCTCCCCTACACTTTTTCGCAATTTGACTAATCACCTCTCCATAGAAATGCTTCGTGAAGCAAGCTCTTTTGGGTTGCCCAAAATTCCTCATGGTCTTGCCCATCAGTTATTGAACCTGTCTGACAGAAAGCTTATTGAAATGTTTCTTACATTATCAGCAAGCGGGATTTATCACATCGGTGTGATGATGGGTACGGGAGTCAAAGTTTTTCTTGCAGCTTTCGAACTCGCTTGGGGTCCCTTCGTGTTCTCCCAAGTAAGTACACGGACCAATTCTAACCCCGCACAAACTATTGCTCGCTTAGCTACCTATGCCTTTGCGGTGCTCGTTGCTTTTGGCCTAATGAATGCTGTATTCGGTCGAGAACTCCTCTTTTTCATGGCGAAGCCAGAGTTTCACTCAGCACACCCTGTGATTCCGATCGCCGTACTAGCTTACGTAATTCAGGGCTTTTTTGCTCTGACGTCAATCGGTATCGGTATCAGCAAGAAAACGATCTATTTGCCTTTTATCACCCTTTCCGCAGCAATACTAAACATTGCTCTCAACTTCCTCTTTATTCAACGTTTTGGACTTGTCGGCGCCGCTTGGGCAACAGTTGCTGGCTATGCTCTAATGGCAGCAATGGGGTTCTACTTCGGCAACAAGCACTACCCTATTCCTTTTGAATGGAAACGTTTGCTACGAATAATTCTTGCTGCCTCTCTCGCTTTTGCCGTGTCAGCGCTGGCTCCGGATCGCTGGGTTCTGGCTATCCCTGCCAAAATCGCGGCAACTCTGTTATTCCCTTTTGCCCTTTACGCTTTTGGCTTTTTTCGGTCCGATGAAATGATATGGCTCAAGTCTCGACTTTCCTTAAAACATCGTTAATCGCGAAAAGCACTTGTTCAAAGGAAACCCCTGTTATGCAATCCGGCGTCAACTTGACGGCACATTCGCGCGGAGGGCGACGAATCATGTTGCAAGGAGAACAATACAAGGGTGTTCTAACGACGCGACGAACTGTTTGCGGGTCACTTGGTCCGTAACGAACCGGATCCGATGGTCCAAAGATAGCTACATTAGGCGTACCTACCGCGTGAGAGAGATGCATGGGCCCTGTATCTCCTGACACAAAGACATCAAATTTCTCGACAACAGCAGCAAATGTTGTAAGTGATACCCCCATAATCACCTTTGGCTTAGAACGGACTTTGGTTAGGATGCTTTCAATAAGTGGCCTGTCAACACTCTCTCCAGTCACAATAACTGTCATCTTGTTGGAAAGTCTGTCGACAAGAGCTGCGAATTTAGAAGCTTCCCATTGTTTCAATCGGCGACCAGCGCTCGGATGTAAACCAACAATTGGACGTCCCTGTTGGTCCATATCTCGATCCAGAAGCGCTCTCGCTCGAACCCGATCTTCTTCGTTGACAAAATTGAATGGTTGAAAATCTTCTTGAACATCAGGATAAATGGTCTTCACTGCTTCGTAATTCTGCCAATACCAGCTTTTACTTTCGTCCCAACGTACACGATGAGTTAGCAGATACGAACCTCCGGTCTCACCATAACCAGCGCGAAACACCGGTCGCATCATAGCCATCAACAAAATGACCCGTAGATCTCCCTGAAAGTCGATAGCAAGATCTGGGGAAGTGCTCTGGAGAGCTGAATACGCCTTGTGAAGAGAGGCTCTCTTTTCCCACGATGACCATGGTGTGTCAACTATCCGAATTGCATCTACAAAAGGAAGCCTTTTCGCTATTGGTTCGTTCCAGCTTCCCACCGCCAGTTCGATACGAGCGTTCGAAGCAACGCGCCGAAGTGCGCGAAGTGCCGGAAGAGTTGTCAATAAATCTCCTAGGCGATCGAGCCTCAAACAAAGAACTCGCTCAATATCAACAGCATGTTGTCCCTCTTGGGTTGGCCTTAGGGGAAAAACTTTCGAAGCTCCACGAAGCAGGAGATCGAAAAGTTCTAGCCCGACTCTCTCCCTAGGGTCATAGATACGATGCCCACCGTTTTTAAGACGGTATGCTGCCAGTTTGCGCGATGGAACGAAAAATCGACTCAAATCGCTCACCTACCAAGTTCCAATTATATTTTTCTTTTACCCTGTTTCGTGCAGAGTTTCCCAGGTTCTGACGACGTAACGGTGATTTCGCTAATGAATCGATTGCGTGTGCAAGCGCAACAGCATCCTTTTCTCGCACGAGTAACCCGTCCTGTCCTGTCCGAAGTGCCTGAGGAATACCTGCAACCTCCGTAGCTACAATTGCTGATCCTGATGCCATCGCTTCGAGAAGCACGTTGGGAAGCCCATCGATGTTACCGAATTCGTCCTTCACAGAAGGAACAACAACGATATCAGACATCGAAAAATAGCTTGGGAGAACTTTGCGCCCGACCTCGCCGGCAAACGAACTCAGC
>CAZFLB010000087.1:0-3044 GCA_964518945.1 uncultured Acidobacteriota bacterium
GGTAATAAGAAGTTCGATAGGCATTTGCTGGGTACTGCTAACCTGCAGTGATGTTTGACTTTCAGCCTGCATTCTAGTTAATCTACTGTACTTTTAAATATACCTATTTGCGGCCTCTGGGCTACTGGGGGCTGTTAGTCAATTGAGTGAAGAGATATCTGTAACTCATAATGGCAGCATGTTCGTTCGTTCGAAGGTCCCTTATCCTGCGTTACAGGCAATTGGTGGAATAGTCCTAACAACTCTGTTACTCGCCATTTTTTTTCGGGGTACGGATCTAAATGGTCTATTTATTGCGTTGAAGGGTGGTAAATCTTCGCTATTAGTACTTGCGGTGCTAATGATGCTTTTCACTAATGTACTTAGAGCATTGAGATGGCAATTGCTTCTTTCTCCTCTAGGGCGTGCGAATCTCTGGAATTGTTTCGTGGCAACGGTGATAGGGTTTGCCGTAAACTTTTTAGTTATTCCTGGCCGCCTTGGTGAGGTCGTACGTCCCTACTTGTTGGCCCGTCAAGAAGGCTTTTCTGCTTCGAGTGCTTTTGCGACGGTTTTTGTAGAACGAATTCTAGATCTTGTTGCTGTTGTTGTGCTTATTGGAGTATGGCTTGTATTTGGTCCTCCCCTGAATAGTAGTGGTGATGTTTTAGAGGGGTTGAAGATCGGTGGCATCATAGGGTTTTTTGGGGCCTCCTTAGTATTGCTTGTTCTTTTTGGGTTTGCACGCAGTCAGCAAAGGGCAATCGAGGTTTTGGAACGTGTTCTAAAGATCTTTCCGGACAAACTCGAGCGAGCCATGTCGAATTTCATGCAGCTTTTCCGTCGCGGTCTTGGTGTACTTGTGGACCAAGGTAATTTTGTTAAGGCTGTTGGAATGTCGTTACTTGTTTGGTTGAATATCGCTTTTGCTTTTTGGATTGGGGCACGTGCTTTTGGTATTTCATTTGCTTACGGTGATACATTTCTTGTCATAGGCTTTCTAACTTTAGGTGTGGCGATGCCAACACCGGGGGGAGTTGGCGGTTACCATTACATGTGTGCGTTAGCGTTAACAAAATTGTTTGGTGTGGGACAAAGTGTTGCGCAAGCTGTCGCCTTGGCCAATCATGCGATTGCGTTTTTGCCAGTGACATTGCTGGGGATTTTGTTGCTTCCAAGAGTCGGTCTTAGCCTGCGCCAGTTGAAATCGATGAGTCGATCTGCAAAGGAGTAGCTATTGTGAAATGTCCTTTTTGTAACCATTCGGCAGATAAAGTTGTTGACTCCAGAGAGAGTAAGGAAGGAGAAGCTATCCGACGGCGACGGCAATGTCTGCATTGCGGACGTCGTTTTACTAGCTATGAACGTGTTGATCGCATCGACTACCGTGTTGTTAAAAAAGATGGTTCTCGAGAGCGTTTTGATCGGGAAAAGCTTTTGAATGGTCTTCTAAAAGCTTGTGAAAAAAGAGCGATAGCTACGAAGCGTCTCGAATCCATTGCTGACCAAGTTGAGCAAAATCTGCACGACTCTTCCGATAAGGAAGTCTCGACTATTGATATTGGCGAGTTTCTAATGACTGAGCTGAAAGGGCTCGACCAAGTTGCCTATGTTCGCTTTGCATCAGTTTATCGTGAGTTCAAGGATGCAAACGAGTTTGTAGAAACCATCCGCTCTTTACTGGGACGAAAAACCCATGTTGAATGAGAGATTGACTTATAGCCGTTGAAAGGAATGGAGCACGTTGCGGTCACCTCAAAACAATGGTCGGTGAAAAGTGATTTTCGTCTTGTTGCACTGACAGTTGCGTTTCTTTGTGGTGTTACCTTTGCTGGCGTTTACCTGATAGGGAAGTCAGTAGAGTTTAAACTAGGGTTTTTAGCAAACTTGTTACTTTCGGGATTCACTATTTCTACGTGGGCTCTTCTTGTTGTGCTTATATTTGTTCTCGGAAGGGTTTTGACCTCTGTTTTTATTAAGAGACGGCATAGGGCCTATACTTCAACTTTGAAGGCTAAGCTGGTTCTTTTTTGGGTTAGTTTTGCACTACTTCCTGCGGTTCTCATAGTTCTCATAGGGGGTCGTTTAATATCAAACTCACTTGATCGGTTCTCTTCCTATCCAGTTGAAGGAACCTCGATTGGAACCAAAGATGTACTGGATGATTATTTCCAAGAGAAGGAACGATCTGCTGAATTTTATGCTCAGCGTTTATCTCTAGAAATTAGTGAGGAACAACTTCTTGATCCGAGACGCTATTCGAAACTAAGTAGTTCGATGGAAGAAAAACTTACGCTCTATAGGCTGGATGTCATCACTGTCTTGTCCTCTGATGGTGCACTGTGGACTTCGGCAAGGCCTGGGTTGCCTAATCCGGAATCTACCATCGACCTTGCTGAGGTTGGATTACGTGGTGATCAAATGCTTAATCAGGAAACCCTAAATGAAGGTACGGTGGTGCAATATGTTGTTCCTGTTGCATCTCGAGATAGTCGTGTTGTTGAGGGTGCAGTTGTTGTATCTTATTTTGTAGACAAGGTACTCTCAAGAACTATTGATCGCCGGAACCATCAAGCACAAACTCAGAAGCAGCCAATTAAAGAGCTATATTTATCGTTTTTTTTCTTGGGTTCATTACTTCTTCTGGTGTCATCTACTTTGGCAGTAGTCTATCTAGTGAAAAGGGCCATGAAACCCTCGCGAGATTTGTTAAAGGCAGCTGAGGGAGTTATGGCTGGCATTCCTGATAACGAACTGGTTTCGGAAGTTGAGGCTGACGAATTAGGGTTAGTGATGTCCTCATTCAATCGAATGGCTACACAAGTAAAGGTAAGTGGCGAACGATTGAAAGATTTTCGACGTGATCTTCAGAACAAAAATCGTGAACTTGAACGAAGACGTACTTATATGGAAACAGTACTAGAGAATATTGCGACTGGTGTGATTTCATTGGATCGAGAGGGGTTGGTGACACGCATGAATCAATCGGCCCTACAAATGTTTTCTGTAACTGAAAGTGCGATCGGTCAACATTATCGTGATGTATTTGGAGGGGACGAACTCTC
>CAZFLB010000088.1:0-2589 GCA_964518945.1 uncultured Acidobacteriota bacterium
ACGGTCATATTGAAGCAGATTTACTAATTGAAGCTGGTAAAGTATGCATGCAATTAGGAGATGTTTCAGCAGCAATGACACGATATGAACAAGCCACGAAACTCTTCCCAGGAGATATTGAACCTCTAGTAGGAGTATTAAAATCCGCTATGCTTCTCGGAGATACAGATAAATCAGAATCGTATGCTCTAAAAGTACTCAAACAAGATCCTGACAACAGTACTGCACTAACAATTCTAGCAGAGTTATATGCTGCAAAAGGTGACACTAGTAACGCTCTAGTATCAATTGATCATGCCATAGAAAACACTAATGACCCAGGACCTGTCATTTTAGAAAAAGCTAGACTTCTAATTGCCGCATCCAAACATGACCAAGCATTATCTGTTCTTGAGTCAGAAATTGAAGCGCTTAGTGAGAGCCACGAAGCCTGGGAACTACTCGGAGAACTGTACGAGCAATCTGGCAATTTGGAAGCCAGCATAAATGCTTTTGCGAAAGCTATAGAGTTAGCACCCCTGCACTTCAAATATCATTTACACATTGCTGAGTTATGTATTGAACACAATAAGCTGGATCAAGCAATGATCCACTTAGACAATGCATCAAAACTGCAGAGTAACGATAAGCAGGATGGCAAACTACAGGAAACACTAGGAAACCTTTGGGTAGCTCGAAAGCAGTTTGACAGAGCATACAAAGCCTATTCAAGTTCCATAAAACTTACACCTACAAATGCCAGTTTGTATTTCAATGCTGGATTAGCCCTAAAACAACTTAAGGATTATTCAGAAGCAATGTTGATGTTCAAAAAATCGGTTGAGATTGATCCGCACAATGTATCGGCACATCGGCAACTTGCCGCAGTATCTGCACTTGGCCTCATAAGTGGTGATGTTACTACCTAATCTTACTTCTCTTTGGTAAGCAACTAATCAATACACGCAACAAGTTAGTCCATAATTATTCCTAAGTACAAATTATATCTAGTGGCACGATCCTTGCACAAGTACATGTGTGTTAAACCGCACGCAACTCATCCGGCTTATTGAAGCATCATTAAGCGCCCACAGACCTGACTATGCACGTAAATTATCACGAGCATGGTTACAGGTATGGCCAGAGGATTTTACGGTTAACCTATACTGTCCAAGTCCCTTATATCTGAAAACAACGAACATGAAGCCTTCACAATACTAAAAAAATTGGCTGTGGTCGATCCTGAGCAAGTGTCTGTACATGAGATGCTTACTACCATTGCACGCGAAATTGGCGAAAATGAGGTTCTTTCTTTATCTGAGGGATTGACACGTATGTTACTGGACCAATCCCTACCACGCATACCCTGGCTAGTAGCCACACGTGAAAGTTACACCGCCATTACAAACCTACAATGGGATAATGCCAGTAAAGCAGCGGAGCATGCACTTCAGTCTAACCCTAATTCCCCACTTCCGGCTCTATTATTAATTAAGAGTTATTGGTTTTCAGGTAAAGCAGAGCTAGCATTTCCTTTGGCCCAAGGTTTCTATGACAGATGGCCACAATGCATAGCAATCAACCTATGTCTTGCAGAATCCCTACTTCGCACAGGAGATTACACACGAGGAGTAGAATTACTACATGATGTGGTTCACCTAGATCCAGCTCGAGAAGTAGTTGACCGTTACTGGCATGATGATCATGCCTACCGTCCTATTTGGCCTCCCGAACCATTGATCGAACAACCTGCTCCAATCCCTACACATGTGGCTTCAACACTAGGCATTAATCAGATTGGCGACGGTCATAATATAGCTATAGGCGATATAAATCTTCCAGAGACCATAAATTTACCGGCAAATAACCATGATGTTGTTGTAAATTCACAAAAAGAGCAAAACTCTACGCAAACACATAATAACAACCTCACAAGAAGCTTAAACGCAACAAAAGTCAATCATATTGGTGGCGGACCAGTAGATTCAACCAAACAATATGGTATTAATACATTCGCTGCTGACAAAAACGAAAGTGTAAAAGGTCAGCAATTGCTTGCACCGCAATTAGAAGCCGATTCTAACCTGCCTGGTAACACTCAGAAGCCAACACTAAGTACCTACAATGTATCATCTGATGATACAAATATTACTTATAGCAATGAGAAAATTGTTGAAATACAAAATGATCTTGCTTCAGTCACTACAAACTCACATTCTAACAACTCCACAAAATATCCGAATAGCAACAAGCTAGCAAAACATGAGCCCGTACACATCATTATCACCTGCGCACGCCCTCTTGTCGATCAATTTGGCACTAAGGGAGCCGAAAAAATATTAACGTTGACGAGATTGTTAGCGGAAACGACTACTCAAAGAACGGGTGGAGAGTGCTTGGTGATATTACCGGATGTATCTGAAACCATATCTCGATTCCAACTATCAGGTATAGATGGGCAGGATACAAATGCTATCAAGCATGTAATAAAAGCGATAAGTTCTAAGCTGAATAGCAATAATAAGCAGATAGTTTCGACACTACTTATTGGTGGAGACAACATTGTCCCATTCCATCGTCTACCCAATCCAACTGACGATCATGATAAGG
>CAZFLB010000089.1:0-21010 GCA_964518945.1 uncultured Acidobacteriota bacterium
TAGATATAACAGATGTTGAAAGAGGAGATGCGCTTGCGATGTCTGGAGAGTTTGCGGCAACACATATGCTTGATGCTGAGCTTGATGTGTTGTCGGGATCTCCTGTAAATATAAAAGATCTGACCCGCGTTCATCTTCATGTAGGGACGGCACAAGTCTTGGCCCGAGTGCGAGTGCTTGGCAACGTTGAACAGCTGGAACCTGGAGACCGTGGCATCGTGCAACTCCGACTCGAGCGTTCTGTTGTAAGTGCCCGTGGAGACAGGTTTATCTTAAGGCGCTACTCGCCGCTAGAAACTATTGCTGGAGGGGTTGTACTGGATGCGTTCCCTGAAAAACACGTAGTTCAAGATTCTGAGGTTGTTGATTCTCTTCAGGTCCTTCGTGATGCTGACTTAGCTGGAGCGGCTCAACACTTCATTTCTGAAGTTAAGGAAGTTGGTATTTCAGAATCGCAGCTGATTCGACGCCTGTGTGTGGGTTGTAGTGCAATTCAATCTATAGTTTCTTCACTTATGGCGGTTTCCGATTCGCCGAGGATATTTGTTGCACCGGAGGTGGTTGCGTCGCTTGAGAATCAGGTTAAAGAACAGCTGATTCGTTATCAAAAGAAAAATCCTTTGCTTGAGGGCATGCCTAAAAGTGAGCTTCGGGAACGGATTTTTGCGCGTTCTCCTTCGGCAGTATTCGAATGGGTACTTGGAAAGCTCACTGTTAGAGGAGCCGTTCGTATTGCAAAAAACTTGATTGCGACTAAGGACCATTCCATTCGATTGAGTCCAGAAGAAACAACAGCTCGTGATTTGCTCATCAAAATGTATAGAACGTTAGGTTGGCGACCTAAGAACCTTGATGAAATAGCGCGGAGTGCAAATTGTGACTTAATCATTTTCGAGCGAATACAAAAAGTATTAATTAAAGATGGAACTCTTTTCCAGATTGCAGAAGGAATGGTTTTTCATCGTGATGCTCTTGAAGATCTCAAAAGAGTCGTACGTGCTGAAAAGGTCAATAGGAACAAGTTCGATGTCAGTTCTTTCAAAGCCATGTTAGGGATTACTCGTAAGCACGCGATTCCATTGCTTGAATGGCTTGATAGAGAGCGCGTTACGCGCAGGTCTGGAAACGAACGAGTTATTTTATAAAAGCCACTTGTTTTCATGTTTGCCATTAGGTTTTTGGCCAATTAATTTGCCTTTTGTATCAAATCTGTCATAACTTTATTTTTCGGGAAGGGATTCCAACTATGCCATCAAAGCGATTGTATAAGAGGTTATGAGCAAAGCATTTACTAAAGAATCAGATGAGGACTTGGACGAGGTTATACCGGAACCGAGAGATGTGCTTCCAGAGGGGGTTAAAAACTACGTCACACCTGTTGGGGCAAAAGAGCTTCAGGATAATCTGAGAAAATTGGAACAATTCATAAGTTCTGACAAAGCTCAGAAGGAAAAGCTTAGTTCAATCGTTGAAGGTTCCAGTCTCTCCCCTAGAAATCGGGTTGAGTCTCTAAATAGAAGGATACGTTTTCTTCAAAATCGCATAGCGAACATGGTGATAGTTGATCCAAACTCACAGGAAAAAGACAAAGTGTTGTTTGGTGCGACAGTAGCGGTTGTAGATAGTGATGGAAATAATGTTGTTTACAAGATCGTTGGTGTTGACGAAAGTTCCCCGACTGATGGGAAGGTTAGCTTTATTTCACCGATTGCAAAAGCACTAATATCTGCGCGGGAGGGTGATATTGTACGTCTTGAGCTTCCTGAAGGAGGTAAGGAGATGGAAATATTGTCGATTAGCTATACTTGAAAGTCGCTTTTATGTGGAAATTACAACAGATTGACTTTCTTATTCCGTGATGGTGGCGACGCTTGTTTTGATCTAGTTAGATATTGTAATGACAATCTGCTCTGCACTTACTATTAAAGGGAGGACGAGAGGTTCTGTAAATGCAACTCGGTTGGTTTGCGATGGTTCGCTAGCCAAATGAAGAAGCGACAGAGATTATAGGCCTATGGGTGAAAACGTCCTGTATTTTGATTGTTCGTCTGGTGTCAGTGGTGACATGATCCTAGCTGGAATTGTAGATGTTGGAGTTCCACTGAAAGCGCTTCGTGCCGAGCTTGAAAAACTCGACATCGGAGGGTTTCGTTTAGTTCGTTCTACGGGTACTCGTGGAGGTCTTCGAGGTACTCGAATACGTGTAGAAACGCCTAAGGATGTTGGTTATCGGCACTGGAAAGACTTTGATCGGATCCTTAAAAAAAGCCGCTTAGGGAAGAGTTCTAAGGATAGATCTCGCGACCTAATCCGTCGTATTTTTGAGGTTGAGGCGTTGGTACATGGAGCAACGCCAGACACTGTACATCTCCATGAACTTGGTTCTCTTGATACGCTCGTAGATATTGTTGGTACTGTGTGTGGAGTTGCTCTCCTTGAAGTAGACCGCATTGAAAGTTCTTCTGTTAATGTAGGCTCAGGTTTTGTTGATACAGAGCACGGAAGGATGTCTGTACCGGCGCCGGCGACTACACTTTTATTAAAAGGAGTGCCGGTCTTTTCCGATGGAGAGTTTGAGCGAACTACTCCTACAGGAGCTCTTCTGGTTTCCGGGTTAGTAAGCCGTTTTGGTCCCTGGCCGGCTTTTTCATTAGATCGTATTGGATATGGCCTTGGTACAAAAAACCCTAAAGTTGGAAGACCGAATGCTCTCCGCCTTGTTGTCGGAAGGGTTAGTGGACAACTGACAGAAACTTTGCTGTCTCTAGAATGTACAATTGATGATGCAACGCCAGAAATGATCGGCTTTGTTCAGGAACGTCTACTAGGGTTAGGTGTTCTTGATGTGTTCCTAACTCCAGTAATGATGAAAAAAAATCGACCTGGCACTAATGTGACCGTACTGATATATCCATCACAACGGGATGCTGCTCTTGCAGTTTTGTTCAAAGAAGGCTCTACTCTTGGAGTTAGAAGTTACGAAGTACAACGTGAAGCTCTCGAGCGCCGTTTCGTTGAAGTTAAAACTCGATACGGGACTGTGCGTATAAAAGAAGGATGGCGCAGCGGCATTGTGGTCAATGCGTCTCCTGAATATGAGAATTGCCGTCGACTTGCTAAAAAAAACAATAATGTCTCATTGAAAAGTATACAGCGGGCAGCTATGGCAGCTTATGAGGGGCGAAAATGACTGAAGGTACAACTATAACCATTAATGACTTCGAGAACATTGAACTATGTATTGCGAAAGTGCTCGAAGTATCTGAAATTGATGGGGCGGATCGATTACTCAAACTGAGAGTTGATATCGGATCGGAAGAACGTCAGCTTGTGGCTGGGATCAAAATGTCGTATGAAACTGAGGAACTTGTTGGAAAGAATATCGTGATCGTTGCTAATCTCAAACCCGTTCGTTTACGTGGTGTAGACTCAGAAGGAATGTTGCTGGCTGCTCAGACGAAAGATGGTCCGGTACTTGTAACTAGCGAAAGGGACGCAGAACCTGGTGCGGTTGTTAAATAGTGCGGTATAGCGTCCTGGTTTTTATTCTTATTAGTTTAGTTAGATGCGATACTGAGCAAGAAATTTTTCGACAACGCGTTGTCGCTGCGCAAAAAGAATGGTCTGGTACCATCCTTGAATTTGGCTCCCCTCAAGCTGTATCACACTTGAGTGAAGAAGGTTGGTCACACGGTGAAGAAGCACCGGATGGGAATACATTTCGGTGGTCTGTTACGAAACAGGCATCTTTTACAATAACAAGTGATGTAGAGGTAACACAGCTTAGTTGGTTAGAGTGTGAACCTTTTCTCTACGATGGAAGTCCAACTCAAATCATAGCTATCAGCATTAACGGCAACAAAATTACGGAGATTGAGCTTCGTCCGGGACGCGAGCGCTACCCTGTAGAACTTCCACTTGTAGTGGGAAACAATACAATTGAGATGAATTTCCGGTATGCAGGGGACCCGAATCGAAGTTCTCCGGATAGAAGAAAGCTTGCGGTGGCTTTCTATCGGTTTAACACCCTGCCTGAAGGGGAGTCGCCCATTGCAGGGCTTCCCGGCCCATTTTCTTGGGTGGATAAAGGTTTGTATTTACCAGCTGGTGGAAGCTTGGCAACGTTCGTTAGTTTGGAAGGGTCGGTTCGCTTACGCTTGAGTCGACTAGCGTCTGGCGGCTTGCTAGAGGTTACCGTGAGTACCTCGGAAAAAACTATTGTAGAAGAAATCGTTTCTGGAAGGGTGGACTGGGAAAAGCAACTTGATGACTTGGGGCCCACTAAGATAATTTTACGAGCATTGGATGGAGCTGTCACAGTGGATCCGAATCTCTTTATCACGACTAAGGATGTCCGCTCCGTAAAAGCCAGTGGCAAGAGAAAATCAAACATTGTATTGGTGTTTTTGGATGGTGCGAGTGCTCTTCGTACAGGCATCTATGGCTACAGAAAAGATACAACACCAAATTTAGATGCTATTGGTAGAGATGGTATTGTTTTTGAAACTGCAGTAAGCCAAGCGGTCTACACCATTGCCTCTATCGGTTCTGTGCTGACAGGCCAATATCCTGAGCGTCATCAGAGTATTTCTTTCGCGGATAAATTACGAGAGGATGCTCTAGTGTTCCCACAAGTGCTTTCCGAGAAAGGGTTTAGGACGGCCGGATTTTCAGGGAATGCTGTTGTGTCAAAAACCTTCGGGCTTGATCGAGGGTTTCAAGACTTTTTTCAAGTTTGGGAACAAAACGACTACACTGGTCATGGCGATTCTGTGCTTGCATATTTTCGAAACTGGCTCAAGACCGTGAGCGAGGAAAGGTTCTTTGCATACGTTCACTTTCGTGAGCCACACTTTCCGTACAACCCACCAGAGCCATTCAATGAAAAATTTGGCTCAACGGATTTATTTCCGAGAGGACTAGCGGAATGGGCTCAAGTGGAAGAACTTAATAATCAAGCTGCAATGGGTGCTCGCCCTTCGGAAGAGATGCTCGAACAAATAGAGGCTCTTTACGATGGAAATCTGGCTTACGTAGATAATCTTGTCCAGCAATTGGTTGCTGCGATTTCGAATGAAGGACTTTTGGAAGACACCATTTTCATCTTGACTGCTGATCATGGTGAGGCGTTGTTTGAGCATGACTATATTGGCCACAATACTCAGTTGTACGAGGAGAGTATCCGGGTTCCGCTTATTATAAAAATACCAGGTGAAAAACCGCGGCGACTATCTAATGTTGTAGAACTAATTGATTTGGCTCCGACAATCCTTGAACTTGCAGGTGTGACGATACCGGATAGTATGCAGGGAACAAGTCTTCTTACTAGACCTCAAGAAAAACGTCTTGCCTTTAGTCGAACGGTTTGGAATCGTCCCCGTTATAGTGTGCGAGATGATAGGTACAAGCTGATATGGGATAGCCGCACAGGTAAAAGAAGCTTGTATGACCTCGAAAAAGATCCCTTGGAAGTAGAAAATATTCTGGAGCAACAGTCGTTTGTTTCAGGTTACTTAGAGCAACAACTATTTGTTTGGTTGCGAGAACAGGAGCAACTGAGAACTGAAGCGCCACCGGAAAGTGCTGAGATAACGGAGGAACAACGTAAAAGACTTAACTCGATCGGCTATGTGGATTTACCTGCGAATCGTTGATAAATTTGATTCTTATCGCCTCGAACTTTAAGTAAGCATTTATGATTGACTCTCACGCCCACCTAGAAATGGTCCAGTTCGATCACGATCGTGACCAAGTGATAGCTCGTGCTGAGCGTGAAGGTGTTCATACAATTCTTTCATTAGCAATGATTGATGAGATGGATAGTTTTGAAAAGGCGATACCTCTGGTTGAAACACATGGACTCCTTTCTGCGATTGGGTGTCATCCGCACGATGCAAAAATTTTCGACGATAAAGGCGGAGAGGCCATTCTTGCTCGTTGCGCAGCAAATCCAAAAATACTAGCAATCGGAGAGATTGGGCTTGATTACCACTATAATTTATCAACTCCACAGATTCAGTGCGAAGTCTTCCGTCGTCAGATTCGTCTAGCCCGCGATCTTGGGCTTCCTATTATTGTTCACCATAGGAACGCTGAAGATGAGTTGATTGCGATTCTAGAAGAAGAGAAGGCTTCTGATGTCGGAGGTATTCTTCACTCCTTTACGGCGAGTCTTCAGACTGCCGAGGCCGCGATTGCACAAGGCTTCTTGATTTCATTCTCTGGCATATTAACTTTCAAAAATAGTGAGTCGTTGAAGGAAGTTGCTCGTATGTTGCCTATGGATAAACTTCTTGTTGAAACGGATTGTCCATATTTAGCACCTGTACCACACCGTGGCAAGCGCAATGAACCTCTATTTGTTAGAGAGACGGCTGCTCTATTGGCAAAACTGAAAGGGACCACGGAGCAGGATGTTGAGTCAGCAACTGATGAAAATTTTTTTAATTTATTCGGTATCTAGTTGATTATAAATAAGTACCTTGATTGACTTATATGCTCGCATTGCTCGGAACGTATAATTCCGTAATAATGGTAACCGATGGCTGCGGAGAGCACTTTTGATATTGTTTGTAGGGTCGATTTGCAGGAAGTTAAAAACGCCATCCAGTACTCTATGAAGGAAATTATAAATCGCTTTGACTTTAAGGGTTCGGGAACGGTGATCCAACTCACTGGTGATGGCGAAGCTATCGAGATCGCTTCTTCGGAGGAGTTTAAGCTGAACAGTGCTCGTGAAGTACTCGAAACCAAACTGGTCAAACGGGGCATTTCTTTAAAAGTGCTTAATCTCGGAAAAATAGAATCTGCGCTCGGTGGAACTGTGCGTCAGAAGGTAGAATTGCAAAACGGCATTCCTATTGAAAAGGCTAGAGAAATTGTAAAAATCGTTAAACGGGCTAAACTGAAAGTTCAAGTGGCCATTCAAGAAAAGCAGCTTCGTGTGAGTGGAAAAAAGAGAGATGACCTCCAGTCAGTGATGGGACTCTTAAAGGAGTCTGATCTTGGTATTGAGATGCAATTTGTTAATTACCGGTAGAACTAACTTAGAAAGACCTATCTATGCCTGCCCCTGATACTCGAGTGCGTGTTCAAGAGCCATCGGTTCCATTAAAGGACATATTTTTGGAAATTCAAGAGGACCTTGATCGGGTGGAGCAGATAATTTGTGACAGAGTTGATAGCGAGCTTTTTCTAGTTGAGTCATCAAGTCGCTATATTTACCGTAGTGGTGGCAAGCGTGTCCGCCCAGCCCTGTTGCTTTTGTCGGCCCGCGCTTGTGGATATGAAGGAGTTAAAGGACCTGGGTATGGAGCTGTAGCGGAGTTTATTCATACTGCAACACTTGTCCATGACGACATTGTTGATGAAGCAGTTACTCGTCGGGGGGAAAAGTCTATCAATACCTTGCTCGGTAATGATTTTACCGTTCTACTTGGTGATTTTCTCTATATTCGTTCAATCGGTCTAGCAATAGAGATGGGTAGCCCAGAAATTCTAAAAGTTATTACGGAGATCACACTACGTATGATAGAGGGAATGATTCTGGAGTTAACTCGTGGTGGAGCTGTTGACCTTACTGAGGAAGAACATCTCGATATTCTGAAGCGCAAGACAGCGTATCTTTTCTTCGGGTGTGCCCAGATAGGAGCAAAGCTTGGGGCGGTTGAAGGAGAAGTCGAGCAAGCCTTGGGAGAGTATGGTATGAACATAGGTATGGCGTTTCAGGTTGCTGACGACTTGCTGGATTTCACAGCTGACGAGAAGACACTAGGGAAGCCAGTCCTATCAGATTTAAAGGAAGGTCATGTTACACTTCCAATTATTTATGGCTTACAAGCTGAGCCACAAGCTCTTTCAATGGTGCAGTCTGTTATTGATCGCGGGAGCATCGATGACCATAGCCGAGAAAAAATTCTAGAGCTTGTTCATAGAAACGGTTGTCTTGATAAAGCTCGTGATGTGGCAGAATCCTATGCGTTAAGTGCGCAAACCTGTTTAGAGAAGGTTCCAGAGTCTCGATATAAGGATGCATTGATGTCACTTGCGTACTACGTGATAGAACGAAATCGGTAGTTTCTTCTGGTACGTTACTCGAAGCGACCGTTCCCATCATATAGGCACGAGCCTGGCAAGACCCCCCATCCGGAAAAAAATCCTGATGGACATATGTATGGAGCAGACTTTTCACGTAGTGAAGATGATTTTTTATATGGGTTAGACCTTTTAAACGCAGGCTATTTTTGGGAGGCACATGTTTACTTTGAGCGTTTATGGACTGCTGCCGATTCACTATTACAAGCGGATTTTTTTCAAGGTCTGGTGCAACTGAGTGCTGCTTTCGTTAAAAGGCGGCAAGGAAATTCTGTTGGTGAAAGGAAGTTGCTTCTGAAAAGTTTGAGTAAGTTTAAGAGAGTTTGTGACAGTGCTGGAGTAATTTACGAAGGGTTGGTGTTGTCTGAACTGATTGGTCAAATTGAGAGACGACTTAGTTGAGAAGAGATAGAAAGACCCTAAAGTATTGTTAGGTAGTAGCTTGAAGCTGCATGCTATACTCCCCACGAAAGCTGGATTATGGTTAGGCCATCTATTCTCGTCGTCGATGATGAGAAGCCAATTCGCAAAACGCTAAGAATGACCCTTGAATATGAAGGCTACTATGTTTTAGAAGCGTCATCGGGTCAAGAGGCAGTCGAGAAATTAAATCGTGAACCTACCGATTTAGTTTTCCTTGATATCAAGATGCCTGGCATGGATGGGTTAGAGGTTTTGGAAGAAATTCGGAAAATTCCGAGGGCACCAAAGGTAATCATGATTAGTGGTCATGGCACTGTACATACTGCTGTACAGGCAACAAAGTTAGGCGCGTTTGATTTTCTAGAAAAACCATTGGAGACAGAACGCATTCTTTTAGCTTTACGGAATGCGTTAGACCAAAAAGAACTTCAGGAGGAAGTTGGTCGATTAAGAGGTTGGGTCACAAAAAAGTATCAAATAATAGGAACGTCTAGATCCATTAAGGGCGTTTTAGAAGCGATTGCTCGGTCCGCTCCTACTAATGCTACTGTACTTGTTGTTGGCGAATCTGGGACTGGCAAAGAACTTGTCGCAAGAGCTATACATGCTAATAGCAATCGCAAAAGAGCTCCCTTTATTCAAATAAACTGTGCAGCAATTCCTGAAGATTTGATCGAAAGTGAACTCTTCGGTCATGAGAAGGGTGCATTCACCGGTGCCACGTCAAAACAAATCGGGAAATTTGAGCAAGCGGATAAAGGTACGATCTTTCTTGATGAAGTTGGTGACATGAGTTCTCGTACACAGGCAAAGGTGTTGCGTGTACTGCAAGAAGGTGAAATAGAGCGTATTGGTTCTCAAGCTACTGATCAGGTTGATGTTCGAGTGATCGCAGCAACTAATAAGGATCTCAAAGTAGAGATGGAACAGGGGAATTTTCGTGAAGACCTGTTTTTTCGCCTATCAGTGATTCCAATACAAATGCCACCACTTCGTGAGAGACGTGAGGATGTCAAACTTTTGGTCGATTATTTTCTTGAACAATTCGCTACAGAAGATAATTTGAGGAAGAAGAAATTCTCTTCTAAAGCTTTGGATTGTCTCGTTGGACATAGTTGGCAAGGTAATGTACGGGAGCTACGTAATACAATAGAGCGTTTGTTGATTATGGTTGCTAATGACACCATTGAATTAGTTGATCTTCCAGAGAACATACGTAAGACACAGGATTTATCTTCTTCACCAGCTGAAGTAACGACGCTAAAGGAATTTAAAGAGGTTGGCGAACGAGCGTTTCTAGTAAAAAAGTTGTGCGAGAGTGATTGGAATGTTTCTCAGACTGCCAAAATTGTAGATACTCCGAGGAGTAATCTTTATAAAAAACTCGAACACTACAAAATTTCAAGAGAAACCGACAGTTAATTTGTCTGCATTGGCTACTTTTCGATCAAGCAATTGTATCCTTGACTTGGTCTGGTCGGATCTTTTTGTAGCTTTAGAAATATACCCATGGGTCTCTCGCCGTATTATAATTGTTTAGTCTGTTCGAGCTGGACAGGCGGTCGCTGGTTCTCATCGGAGAACGAGAGGAAAGTCCGAACTCCATAGGGCAGTGTGCTGGCTAATGACCAGTCCGGGTGACCGGAAGGAAAGTGCCACAGAAAATATACCGCCGCTTCTCTTTTTGAAGCGGTAAGGGTGAAAAGGTGCGGTAAGGGCGCACCGCTTGGGTGGTGACATTCAAGGCAGGGTAAACCCCACACGGAGCAAGGCCAAATAGGGAAGCGTTCGAGGGTGGCCCGCTCGAAGCTTCCGGGTAGGCCGCTGGATCTGGCGAGTAATCGTCCGGCTAGAGAAATGATCGCCACCTCTTGGAGGGAAACCAAAAGGAGGGACAGAATTCGGCTTATGTCTAGCTCGAGCAGACCTTTTTCGGAGCTTTAATGCGGACAGTTTACTCCCATGATGGAGTTAGAATGGAGTTACAAACCCTCGGGTTTAATTGCGTTTGGAGATTCATTGGTTGACGCCAATGACTCAGTCTCCGTAAACTTCTTATTTATAACAATATTAAAGAGAGAAAGTTGAGTCTATATCTAGTTACTGGTGGTGCCGGATTTATCGGCTCTTATCTTGTTCGCTATCTGTTGAACAAGGGTGAAAGAGTGCGTGTCCTTGATAATTTTTCAACGGGACACCGTTCGAACCTCTCGGATGTTATTTCCTCCTTCGAACTGTTAGAAGGTGATATTACGAATATACAGTCAGTGCAGGAAGCTGTCTATGGTGTGGATTATATTTTACATCAGGCAGCACTTCCGTCCGTACCACGGTCTGTCGAAGATCCTCTGTCATCTCATGATGCGAACGCGTCTGGTACGTTAAACTTGCTGATTGGTGCTAAGGAAGCTGGAGTTCGCCGACTTGTATACGCATCATCTTCTTCAGTTTATGGAGCTAATCCGCAGCTTCCAAAAGTTGAAACAATGCGGACTGAGCCGTTATCACCTTATGCGGTCGCCAAGCTCGCAGCCGAAAACTATTGTTCGGTTTACCATCGCTTGTATGGGCTCGAAACAGTGTCACTGCGATATTTTAATGTGTTTGGTCCTCGTCAGGACCCAAACTCTCCGTACTCTGGAGTCGTGAGTCGCTTTATTGACGCTATAAAAAATGAAAAGAAGCCTACTATCTATGGCGACGGAGAACAGACTAGAGACTTTACATATGTAGACAATGTTGCCCAAGCTAATTTTGTTGCTTGCCACGAAGATAAGGCAGCTGGGGGTGTATATAACATTGGATGTCAAGTCCGAGTTTCAATCAATGAGCTTTGGCACCAAATGGTTGAGCTCTCAGGTTCGAATTTGACTGCTGTTTATGGCCCACATCGTGCAGGAGATGTTCCTCATTCTCTTGCCGATATCTCTGCAGCTCGTCGCGATCTTAATTTTGATCCGCAAGTTGGTGTAAGTCAGGGGCTGAAGAGTACTTTAAAATTCTATCTTTAGGAAAATATTGAGTGAATCGCACTAATATATTGACGTCGATATTCATAATAGTGGTGTGTGTTGGCACTGGGGTTGGGGTTGTTACATATATGTGGTTTGGAGTGATTCCACAGTCTAGTGATTTACCCTCAGTAGTTTCTTCCTTCAATTCGAATAGAGATATCGAAGAAGTTCCTAGAATAGAATCGATTCCTGATCGAATAGCTCGTGGCGATACTTTGTCGACGATCCTTGGACGAAACGGATTTACAGCTATAGAAATTTATGAGGTAGCACAAGCGTTATCTTCTGTGACGGACGTCCGAAGTTTGAGGCCTGGAAATGAGGTTAAGATTCACTACGATAGTAGAGGAAGGCCAAGTCTATTAAGACTCTATACCAATAGTCCTTTTTGGAGTTTTGAGGCTTTGAAAACGGAGAGCGGCTGGCGTTCTGAGACTCGTGAATTGGTGTTGAATCGACGTATCTTAGCTTTGACGGGTACTCTTGAGGAGAATCTCTTCCAGAGCATAAGCTCACTAGGGGAGGGTGCTCCGTTAACTATTGCGTTTGCGAATGTTTTTGCATGGGATTTCGATTTTTATACTCAGAGACGATCTGGTGACGAGTTTTCGTTGGTAGTTGAAAAACTCTATGATGAAGGTAAGTTCGTTGGTTACGGAGATTTGCTAGCCGCGCGCTATGTTTCTTACCTTTCTAAAGAAAGAGCGCTGACAGCTTTCCTTTACGAAGACCCATCGGGTGTGAGAGATTATTATGACTCTGAAGGTAAGTCAACGCGAAAAGCTTTTCTCCGTGCGCCCCTTGAATTCTCTCGTATTAGCTCCGGGTTTTCACGGTCGAGGTTTCATCCTATACATAAGCGACGTATGCCGCATCTGGGTGTGGACTATGCTGCAAAAACCGGAACGCCTGTTTACTCGGTTGCTGCAGGAACAATTAGTAGTCGCGCTTATACTAAGGGTGGAGGTAATACCGTTACGATCAAACATGCAATGGGTTACACGACAAAATACCTTCACTTAAGCCGATTTAAGAGTGGTTTGCATACTGGACAAAGAGTTTCTCAAAAAGAAGTAATAGGTTTTGTTGGAATGACAGGAACGGCTACGGGCCCCCATTTAGACTTTAGACTGACAAGGCATGGAAAACCAGTGAACCCAACGACTCAAATTTTTCCGCCAGGACCCCCGGTCGCAAAAGAGTTTTTTTCTGATTTCGAGTTGCGGCGAATTGCGCTTGCCAAGCAACTTGAAGCACCATCATTAACTGCGAACAGGCGGATAGAAGCTGCGGGTCTTTAGTTTTTAGTCCGGTCAATAGTTGTTATTTTGGAGCAGTGAATCCACCGCAGACACGAGATTTTCGAAGGGCTGATCGGTGCTGGGTGCTGATTGGAGGTGGCCAGTTCGGTCGATAAGAAAATTTACTGGATAACGAGCGGTTTGACTATATAGGTCCGGTACGTTGCCTTCAGTAGTAAGAAGAGGGTAGCTTACGATGATTTCATTTGCGAAGGCCTTTTGCGTGTCTATATCTTCTGTTGAAAGCCCGAAGATCATGAGGCCATTGTTTTTGCGAGCTTGATAAAGCTCTTCGAGTGCTGGCATTTCCTCGCGACAGGGCGGGCACCAAGTTGCCCAAATGTTGACGAGTACTACCTTACCCTCGTGATCTGCGAGTCGGTGTTTCTTGCCGTTAATATCTAGAGTATTAAACAATGGTGCTTTAACCCCACTGAGTGCCAGGTTGTCCGCTTGTCGAGCTCTTGCACGCATCCCACGAATGGGTATTACAACCAGTACTACGGAAAGGAGTGCAATCGCCAGTCCTATTTTGTCAATGTTTCCCAGTGTATGGTGCTTTCTCTTTCTCAGGGTTAAGAATAAAGCTGTTACAGAAGGGATTGTCATTGCTACAGCTGTGGTTGTTAACCGAAAAACAAAATCTGAATCAGTATCTCGGCTGGTCTGGGTGAGCAACATATAAACACAAGCACCTATGCTGGCGGCAAGGAGCGGAGTTAAGTAGCTAAATATCACTGTTTGTTTTGATGATTGCAAAGTCATAACAAATTCAGCATAAACTAGAAAGGATTTCTTCGCGAGTAAAGCATGTCAGTTTTTTCTGGAACTGAATTCTCAATGCGATTCGTTGGGCTTTTCTGGCTATTAATATTTACGAGTAGTCATTAGCTTGTGAGTGTGTATTCCCGAGTTCTAATTCCTAGCTATCAACGAAGAAACTTGATAATTGGCGCTGCTGTGGAATCACCACTGCGAATACCTTGTGGAAGCGAAATTACGTTGTTAGCGGCAGATTTTTCAGTGTTATAAAGACCCCAGATTATTCGAAAACAACGACGTCCTTGTATATTGGAAGGCAGTATGAACAGGGAACTTGAGTTGGTGATGTTCTGAATGACACGTCGGAGATTATCTGAATTGCAATAGAGGCCGATAGTTATTGTGTATTTATTTTCTCCAGTTGCTCTCAGTTCTTTAAGGAAGGCATTGGCTGCCGCTGTGAAATTTCCTTTGTTCAACAACTCACGGCCATTATCAATCTTTGGTATGTTGCGAGAAGGGGCAGCAGAAGGGTTTGTTACACCAGGTTTGGTTTCCACACTTTGTGGAGTTGGGTCTGAGTGTGTCTGATCTGGAGGTACTCGTTTTACTGTCAACTCACTGTTTGTTTTAGGAGTTATATTTTGTGACATTGCTGTAATAGGTGATGTTTCCAAAGTCGGCTTTGCTGCTCCGATCTGTGAAAGAGGTTCGGAAGTTTTCTCTAGAGCTGAACTGGCTTTTGGAGAATCCTTTGGAGAGTTCTTCGATATTTGAGATTCGTAGGTATTGTTATGCTGTGTTGTATCGGGCCATATGAAGTAGTAAATAGCCAGCATCATTAAAGCTATGAATCCCAAAACTCCAAGGTGTTTTCTGATATTGCCTTTGTAAAACAGGGGCTCTTTGAGTTCTTGTTCTGTCGATAAAGTAATTTGTTTGGAGTCTAATGATGCCATCGTGTCATCGGGTCGTTCTGTTTCAATCTCTGAAAAGAGAGGTGACTCAAGGTTAGTGCCCTTGTTGTTTTCGTTTGTAGGCTTTGCTAATGCTCCGATGACTAGTGCGGCTGTTAAAACCTTGCAGGTCAGAAATTCTTTCAGTCCTGACGACGAGATGATTTGCCTGACACTTTGCTTGCCGTTAACAGATTTGATTATTTTAATAGTATCTGAAGTAGCTTTTGTTTCCAGAATAAAGTCTTCTATCTGGGATGTTGAGTTTAAAACTGTTTCCAATGAACCGAGCTTATTAAACACCCAATTTCGGTTCTGAATATTACAAATGCTTGTGAAAATGAGCTTCTGAGTTGATAGGTTTAGATCGATGGTTCCCTTTGGTAAGGATTTTGTTGTGGATTGGTAGGTTCCCTTATTCCAGGTATAAAGATCTGTGAGAATCTTTTCTATTTTGTAATGTGCTGCTTCTATCAGTTCATCCCGTGACAGGTAGCCGAGTTCGGTTAGAACTTTCGCTAATGGTTTTTTCGAGGAGACTTGTGCTTGCGCAATCTCCATTTTTATAGCGCTAATAGTGCCTTTGGTGACTAGAATTGTGGAAAGCTGATCCTTCGGGTCGTTTGAGGTCGCAGAGACAATTTGGCCATTCGTGAAATAGATTACTTTTCGGACTGGTTTTCGTTCTAGTTTAAGAGATCCAGTTTTTGCTCGTTGGTAGCATTCGAGTACAAGGTCTAGAACTAGTTTTTCCCCTAGGTTTCCGGTTATGTCTTCCATAAGCTGCTTCGCGGAATCGTCCTTTCCTTAGATGCTACTGTTCTTTGCAATATAGTTTTGCTTTTTGTGATCATCAACCGTAAAGTGATTCTTTGATGAATTGTTGACAGTCTATATTACGTATGTTAATTTTCGTTTGTTTTTAAGGATAGAGAATATTTCCTGCCTTTTCCAAAATGAGCAATTCTAAGTACTTACCGAAGCGAACCTCCGTCTATCCTCTTTATGAAGAGCTTGGTGCTCGTGTTATAGATTTTGCTGGATGGGAGATGCCAGTAGATTTCGGGAGTGTAGTTGCTGAGCACCTTACCGTTAGAGAAAATGCCGGTTTGTTTGATGTTAGTCATATGGGAGAGTTCCATATTGATGGGCCAGGCGCCCTCGAGTTATTACAGCGATTAACTCCCAATGATGTATCGCGTTTGGTGGACGGTCAGGCTCAATACTCAGCATTGACAACAAAGACAGGCTGCTTTATCGATGACATTCTTATCTATCGAAGAAATGAGAATAGCTATCTTATTGTTGGGAATGCATCGAATATAGATAAGGATTTCAAATGGATCGAATCACATGCAGATGAGCGAGTTGAACTTGAAAACGTAAGTGACGATTTTGCACTGTTGTCGATTCAAGGACCCAAAGCTTTTGGTATTCTTCAGCCTATTACAGATATCGATCTTAGCGTTATGAAATACTATCGTTTCGCCGACGGACACGTTCTCGGAGAAGCAGCAATGGTATCTCGTACTGGATACACTGGGGAGAATGGGTTTGAGATAATGGTTGCTTCAGAATTGGGTGAGAAAATTGCAAGAGAGATTCTTCTTAGTGGAGCGTCTTCTGGACTTAAGCCAATTGGTCTTGCTGCGCGAGACACCCTAAGATTAGAAGCCAAAATGGCGCTTTATGGAAATGATATTGATGATGAACACACAGTACTGGAGGCTGATTTAGGTTGGATTGTGAAATGGGAGAAAGGTGATTTTATTGGGCGAGAGGCTTTGAAGCACCAGAAAGAATTTGGATTAGAGCGTAAGTTGGTGGGTTTTGAAATGGTTGATCGCGGAATAGCTAGGCATGGATACCCTGCTATTCTTAATGGAGATATTGTAGGTGTGGTCACGAGCGGGAGTGTTGCACCTTCTTTGAAAAAGAATATAGGACTCGTGTATCTACCCATCAGCGCTTGTAGTGATGGAACTGAATTTGAGATTGAAATAAGGAGTCGGAGTGCAAGAGCACAGGTTGTTCCAACTCCATTTTATAAACGCGGGCAGTAGTATGTCACTACGATTTCTACTGCGCTATTGCCACGCTGCTCTGGGAGAGGTTTATGCTGCCTGAAGATCGAAAATACTCTAAAGAACATGAATGGATAAAAATCGATGGTGACAAGGGTGTTGTTGGAATCACGGACTACGCTCAAAAGGAACTCGGAGATGTTGTATATGTTGAGTTAGCCGACATTGGCACTGCTGTTAAAGCGATGGAAGTTTTTGGAAACATCGAGTCTGTGAAAGCTGTATCTGAGCTTTTTTGCCCGGTTAGCGGGGAAGTGGTTGACGCTAACCAAAAGGTGATTGATTCACCAGAACTTGTAAATGTTGATCCTTATGAAGAGGGTTGGCTTTTGACTGTTAAAATTGAGGATCAGGTGGAGTTAGAGGAGTTGCTTTCACCCGCTCAATACCAAGAATATTTGGATAAGGAAGAAGGGGGTTGATGGGAGCTGACCTAGAGGCTTTTCTTCCTAGTGATCATTTTCTTCATCGCCATATAGGCCCCAGAGATGGTGATGTTGAAGCTATGCTGGAGTTCTTGGGGTGTTCAGATCTTGATTCACTCATTAACGATACAGTCCCTGCCGATATTCGTGTAGGCAAGGAGTTAGACCTTCCGAAAGCTAAAAGCGAATTCGCGTTAATTCAAGAACTTCGGGAACTAGCTTCACTGAACCAGGTGAAAAAGAACTTTATAGGACTTGGCTATCATGGTTGCATTACGCCACCGGTAATTCAGCGTAACATTTTAGAAAACCCAGGCTGGTACACTCAGTATACTCCTTATCAAGCAGAGATAAGCCAAGGGCGTCTTGAAGCCTTAATTAACTTTCAGACCATGGTTGCTGATTTAACTGGTCTCCCTCTGGCGAACGCTTCCTTGTTAGATGAGGCAACTGCTGCTGCCGAAGCGATGAGCATGTCATTGGCCTTAACTGGAAATAAGAGAAAAAGTTTTTTTGTGGTGGATAATTGCCACCCTCAGACAATGGCTGTTGTGGAGACGAGGGCAAAGCCACTAGACATCGAACTGTTAACAGGAACTGTTGACCAAATTGATTTTGATTCCGAAGAATTATTTGGAGTGCTTTTATCCTATCCAACGACTGACGGTTACCTTGAAGATTACGAATCGCTTTGTGCACGAGCTAAGGAAGCGGGCGTGGTTGTAACAGTAGCAACCGACCTTTTGGCCTTGACTTTGTTACGACCACCAGGGGAATTCGGAGCTGATATAGCGGTGGGAAATTCACAGCGTTTTGGTGTCCCAATGGGAGCAGGGGGTCCGCATGCTGCTTTTCTTGCTACGCGCGATGAGCACGCACGACGTTTGCCTGGAAGACTGGTTGGTGTTTCGAAAGACGCTCTTGGAAACACTGCATTTAGACTAGCGGTTCAAACTCGGGAACAACACATTCGCCGCGACAAAGCGACAAGCAATATCTGCACAGCACAAGTTCTGCTGGCGATTATTGCCAGTATGTATGGTGTTTACCATGGGCCTAAGGGTTTAAAGAAGATTGCTACACGTGTTCACGGACTTACTAAGATGCTGTGGGCTGGGTTAAAAAAAAGAGGCCTTCCAGTTCAAGACAAACCTTTTTTCGACACACTACGCGTGCCCATCGCTGATGGCGGAGGAAAAACAATCTTAGAAGATGCTTTGCGATATGATTTTAATCTTCGTTCCTATGATGATGGTGCAATTGGTATTTCCCTCGACGAAACGACAACGATAGAAGACGTACAAAAACTGGCTGGTTTGTTTGATGCTGAGGTGTCCTTGGGAAACTTGAGTATGGATTTTATTGAACCACATCGTCGTACCAGTGAATTCATGACACATGAGGTATATAACCTCTACCGTTCTGAGCACGAACTTCTACGTTATATTCACAGGCTCCAGTCAAAAGATCTTTCTATGACGACGTCGATGATACCGTTAGGGTCTTGTACGATGAAGCTCAACGCTACTACTGAAATGCTTCCTGTAACATGGCCGGAGTTCTCAAGTATTCATCCTTTTGCCCCTCCTAGCCAAACCAAAGGCTACACTAAGCTCTATAAAGGCCTTGAAAGTTGGTTACAAGAAATAACTGGGTTTGCAGCGGTGAGTTTACAACCCAATGCTGGATCGCAAGGAGAATATGCTGGTCTGCTTGTAATTCGGGCTTATCACCAAAGTAAAGGTGAAGAAAATCGAAAGGTTTGTCTTATACCGGTGTCTGCTCATGGTACCAACCCGGCTAGTGCTGTAATGGCAGGGTTTCGTGTTGTTTTTGTTAATTGTGATGAGTTTGGAAATGTTGATGTAAATGACCTTAGAAACAAGACGGATGCCTATCGTGAAGAGCTAGGCGCTTTTATGATTACATACCCTTCCACTCACGGTGTTTTTGAGGAACGGATTCGGGAGATATGCACAATCGTTCATGATGGTGGTGGTCAGGTGTATATGGATGGCGCAAATATGAATGCTCAGGTGGGGATTACCTCCCCTGGACTTATCGGTGCTGATGTCTGTCATTTGAACCTACACAAGACTTTTTGTATCCCTCACGGAGGTGGGGGGCCTGGTATGGGTCCGATTGGAGTCGCGAGTCATCTTCAACCGTTTCTTCCTAGATATGTTGACACTAAAGCAACCCCAGCCGGTCAAGCAATAGGACCGGTCAGTGCCGCACCTTATGGGAGTCCAAGTATCTTGCCGATATCTTGGGCTTATATCCGACTTATGGGTGCATATGGTTTGACGCAGGCTACCCGTGTAGCGATTTTGAACGCAAATTACATGGCGAAGAGACTCGAAGGGGATTATAAGATTTTGTATACCGGTGAGAAGGGGAAAGTGGCCCATGAATTTATCGTGGATTGCCGTTCATTTAAGAAAGTGGGGGTTGAAGATATAGCGAAACGGCTTATGGACTACGGTTTTCACGCTCCTACCATGTCATTTCCTGTGGCTGGAACATTAATGATTGAACCTACAGAGAGTGAGTCGAAAGAAGAGTTGGACCGTTTGTGCGATGCCATGATCGCAATTCGAGAAGAGGTGCACGCTGTGGAAGAAGGAATTGTTGACGAAAAGGACAATGTGCTTAAGAACGCGCCTCATACAGCTTCTATGGTTACGTGTGATGAGTGGGGACATTCGTATTCGAGAGAGCAAGCAGCTTTTCCTCTGCCTTGGGTTCGAACAAATAAGTTTTGGCCCCCGGTTGCAAGAATTGATAATGTGTTCGGAGATCGCAATCTCATGTGCACTTGCCCTCCGCTTGAGGCATATGCCGAAGTGGCTTTACCTGTCGAACGAAGCATATAGAGTGTTGCTGTTTTCTATTTCCAGTGTATTAAGATTTAGTCTTCGTTAATTTTTCCTTTGACTTAGAGAGTTCCATTTGAAATAAGTTCACAAGAGTATTCTGTTTTAATAAGTAGTAGCCTTCTGCAAATATAGCTATACAACTATAGGCTAGAACCAAATAGCCGGGTATTTTGTGAACAATGCTTGGGAAAGCATTAGTGTGAGCGCCACCACCAAGAACAAATGTAGTCATTAACAAAGCCATACCTCCAAATGCCCAAGGAAACACCTTGACTTTGAGTTTTCTACTTGCTGCTAAATGTTCATGACCCCGGTTATGTTCTTCCACAGCCCTTTTGAGGTTGCTTCCCATGCCCACGAAATAAAAATATGTCATTGTATGGGTGAAAACTCCCAGCAACGTTGATGCAAGTGCTAGAGTAATGTGATGACCGAAAGCGCCACCACCTTCTGAAATAAGGACTCCATAGAATACACTTAGCCCTGTAATGGCAACGAAAATGAAATGTAGTGTGAGAAGCCCTAGAGTCATAAATCGCCTTCATTATATCCGCATGGTTATCACTTTGATGCTAACACTTGTGGTTTCTATAAATACTTCCGGAGAGCTGAAAGTCGAAATTCTGGACTTACCATTTTCGCAAGAATTAATTACATTAACTCCGAATCTGGGAAGTTCGGACAACCAGCTTTTTCTGAGCTGGCTTGAAAGAAATTCAGACGGACATACATTGAAGGTGTCCCACTGGAATGGCGATAGATTTGAAACGCCAAACAACGTTTATTCATCTACTCAAGTTTTTGCAAACTGGGCGGATTTTGCTTCTGTTCTTCCATTAGGCAGTAATCGGCTTGTCACACATTGGTTAGAAAAGGCTGCGGATGGCCTTTATGAGTACGATATTTTTGTGTCACTTTCAGATGACGGTGGAAAGACTTGGGGTGTTCCTTTCAAACCTCACCGTGATTCTACTTTGAGCGAACATGGATTTGTATCGATGGTAAGAGACGGAGACCAAGGTTTCCATATAGCTTGGCTCGATGGTCGCGAGTTTAAGAATCCTTTGACTGA